>CALWAB010000062.1 GCA_944372745.1 uncultured Clostridia bacterium
TCATTAGATTTTGCAGTTGTAACGAAACAAATATCAAGTCCTCTGACTTTATCGATATTCTCATAACTTATCTCAGGGAATATCAATTGTTCCTTGATGCCTAGATTATAATTGCCTCTACCGTCAAAAGACTTTGTAGAAACGCCGTCAAAATCACGAACGCGTGGCAATACTACTGATATAAATCTATCAAAAAATTCATACATAGTTGCACCACGAAGTGTGACTTTAGCACCAATATTTTGATGTTGTCTCAATTTAAAGTTTGATATAGATTTCTTAGCCTTTGTGACAATAGGTTTTTGCCCAGTGATTAGTCCAAGTTCTTCTACAGCCATATTGAATGACTTAGAATTGTCTTTGACATCTCCAAGACCCATATTCAAAACTATTTTTTCAAGTTTTGGAACTTGATTTATATTTTTGTAACCAAGTTCGGTCATAAGTTGCTTTTTGACTTCTTCATATTTTTCTTGAAGTCTTGGCTTAACTTCGTTTGCCATTTTCTCCTCCTAAGGGTTTATTCCTATTATTCCTGAGTAGCATCTTCAGTTTTAACTGCTTCTGCTGGCTTCTTAGCCTCTTTCGACTTTTCTTTCTTTGTGACTTTCTTAGCTTTAGCATCTAAAGACGCACCGCATTTCTTGCAAACACGAGATTTTTTGCCATCAACTATTGAGTGAGCCACTCTTGTTGCTTTGCCACATACTGGGCAAATAACCATAACATTTGATGCATCAATTGGGGCTTCTTCTTTGAAAATCCCACCTTTTTCTTGAGCACTCTTAGGCTTTTTAGCCTTTGTAACTATATTGACACCTTCGACAAGCACACGGTTCTTCTTTGGGTAAGAAACCAAAATTTTTCCTGTTTTGCCATTGTCTTTACCAGCAAGCACAACAACTGTGTCGCCTCTTTTAACATTCAATTTTGCCATCATTCCCTCCCTTATAGTACCTCTTGTGCAAGGCTACTTATTTTCAAATACCCTTTATCACGGATTTCTCTTGCCACAGGGCCGAAAATACGAGTCCCGCGTGGTTGCTTGTCTTTGTCAATTAATACTACTGCGTTGTCGTCAAATTTGATATATGAACCATCTTCACGGCGTACACCCTTAACAGAACGAACTATAACACATTTAACTACATCGCCCTTCTTAACTACACCACCAGGAGTAGCAGTTTGTACTGCTGCAACTATGATGTCGCCAATATTTCCACTTCTTACATATGAACCGCCCAAAACACGAATGCATTTAACAATCTTTGCACCTGTGTTATCAGCTACCTTCAATTTGCTTTCTGGTTGAATCATAACTTCTTTCCTCCAAGTGATTACTTCTTCTTCTCGACAATTCTAACAAGCCTAAAGTATTTATCCTTGCTCAAGTGTCTTGTCTCAGCGATTTCGACTCTATCGCCTACTTCGCATTCATTGTTTTCGTCATGCACTTTATAGCGCTTTGTTGTCTTGACAACTTTTCTAAACTTTGAACGCTTACTCATTGTAACTTCAACAACTATGGTTTTGTCCATTTTGTCGCTAACGACCATTCCTACGAGTGTCTTGCGACTATTTCTTTGTTGTTCATTTTCCATTTTCGACCCTCCCATTAGTTATTGCCTGAATTTTGACTTTCGCGTTGTTTCATTATAGTCAAAACTCTTGCAATATCCTTTTTGGTGTTGTTTATTTGCATGGGATTAGCTAGTTGCCCTGTTGCGTGAGAGAATCTCAAGTTGAAAAGCTCACTTTTAAGCGCTTTTAATTTGGCTTCTAGCTCGTCGTTCGTCATTTCTTTCAATTCTTTTGCTTTCATCACGCTTTCCCACCTTCTTCAATATTTTGGTCTTCTCTCTTGACAAATTTTGTCAATACTGGAAGTTTGTGGCTAGCCAATCTAAGTGCTTCTCTAGCGATTTCTTCTGAAACTCCGCCAATTTCTACAATTAAATTTCCTGGCTTAACTACTGCTACCCATTGTTCTGGCTGATCTTTACCGCCACCCATACGAACGCCGAGAGGTTTACTTGTAATAGGTTTATGTGGGAATATTTTCATCCACAATTTACCTTGTCTTTTCATATAACGAGTGGCTGCTACACGCACTGCTTCTATTTGATTTGTGGTAATCCAACCTGGTTCAAGTGCAACTAATGCATAATCGCCGTAGGCAATCTTATTATTACTTGTTGCCTTGCCCTTCATCGTACCACGAAATTGCTTTCTATGTTTTACTCTTTTGGGCATTAACATTAGTCATTTCCTCCCATATCGTTAGATTTTGGCATTTTTTTCTTTCCCAAAATGTCGCCTTTATAAATCCAAACTTTTACACCAACTACACCATAAGTTGTGTGAGCACTTGCTACACCGTAGTCAATGTCTGCTCTAAGAGTCTGCAATGGAAGTGAACCTAAGTGGAATTCTTCACTGCGGGCAATTTCTGCTCCATTCAAGCGTCCGCCAACGATGATTTTAATTCCTTGTGCTCCTGCTTTCATTACTCTAGGCAATGCTTCTTTAACTGCACGCTTGAATGCTACACGCTTTTCAAGTTGTAGTGCAATTCCTTCTGCGACAAGTTGTGCGTCAAGGTCGACTTTTTTAACTTCCTTGACATTCAATATTAAGTTTTTAGAATTAGTTAATTTGCTTAATTCTTTCTTTATTTGTTCAATCCCAGCACCCTTTTGTCCAATAATCATACCTGGTCTGCCTGTATTGATTGTAACAATAACTCTTGATTCAGTTCTCTCTATTTCAATACTTGAAATATTGCAGTTGTAATACTTTTTCTTCAAGAATTCTCTTATTTTATTGTCTTCAAGAAGGTTCTTAGCAAAGTCTGCTTTATCAGCATACCAAACTGAACTCCAATTCTTGTTTATTCCAACTCTGAGTCCGTGTGGACTTACTTTCTGTCCCATATTACTTTGAACCTCCTTCTTGTGATAATTTGACTGTGATATGGCTTGTTCTCTTAGCGATAACATCCATACTTCCACGACCGCGTGGTAAAATTCTCTTTAGAATAGGTCCAGCGTTAGCGTAAGCTTCGCTGATAATTAGTTCGTCTCTATTCATACCCAAATTATTCTCCGCATTAGCTGCTGCACTCTTTACAACTTTGTAAACTTCCTCGCTGGCTCCATTTGGTAAATATTTGAGAATGGCTAGAGCTTCGTCTACTTTCTTACCTCTTATAGTGCTGAGTACCAAATTTACTTTACTAGGACTAATGCGTACAAATTTCGCTGTAGCAGTAGGTCTTCTATCTTTGTTTTCGGCACGCTTAAGGGCTTTTTCTCTACTATTTTTTGCCATTTTTTAATTCTCCTTAATTACTTTTTCGCCTTCGCAGTTTTGTCGCCTGCGTGTCCACGGAATGTTCTTGTAGGTGCAAACTCGCCCAATTTGTGTCCAACTAATTCAACTGAACAATAAACAGGAATGAATTTTTTACCATTGTGTACAGCTATTGTGTGCCCTATAAATTCTGGATAAATTGTTGATGACCTTGACCATGTCTTAATGACTTTCTTTTGTCCACTGACATTCATTTCTTGGATTCTCTTCATCAATCTTTCTTCCACATAAGGTTTTTTATTTCTGCTCATTTTTGTCACCTATTTAGCCCTTTTAACAATTAATCTGTTGGATTTTGTTTTCTTGCGAGTCTTTAAGCCCAATGCTGGCTTGCCCCATGGAGTTGATGGATGTGATCTTCCCACTGGAGCTTTACCTTCACCACCACCATGTGGGTGATCTACAGGGTTCATTGCTGAACCACGAACTGTAGGACGAACTCCTCTATGACGATTAGCGCCCGCTTTGCCGACTTTTATGTTTGCGTGGTCTACATTACCCACTTGTCCTAGTGTAGCCCTGCAACTAGCTAGAACCATTCTCATTTCGCCTGAAGGCATTTTGAGTGTAGCGTAATTTCCTTCTTTAGCCATCAAACGCGCTGAAATCCCTGCTGAACGCGCGAATTGACCGCCACGACCTGGATGCAATTCAATATTGTGAACTATTGAACCTACAGGTATTTTTGATAAAGGCAATGCATTACCAACTTTGATTTCTGCATTTTCACCGCTCATTACTTCTGCATTTACTTGTAAACCAAGTGGTGCAAGGATATATCTCTTTTCACCATCTGCATATTGAAGCAATGCAATGTATGCTGAACGATTTGGGTCGTATTCTATTGATACAACTCTAGCTTTAACATCGTCTTTATTTCTCTTAAAATCTATAATTCTATAGTGTTGTTTGCTACCACCGCCGTGATGACGAACAGTGATTCTGCCTTGATTATTTCTGCCTGCACGCTTTTTCTTAGGTGCGAGCAAAGACTTTTCCGGCGTCTTTTTTGTGATTTCTTCGAAGGAAGAAGTAACAATAAAACGCATTGACGGAGTAGTCGGATTATGTCTTTTTACTGCCATTTTCTATTCCTCCTTCCTTAACTTAAACTCTCAAAGAATTCTATAGCCTTGCTGTCCTTTGTCAACACAACGCAAGCCTTCTTATATTCGCTTGTTGTTGTATCTATCGACTTTCTACCACCATTTGCTTTGTGAGTCTTTGGTTTACCCGGCATAATAGCCGTCGTTACTTTTTGTACTTTTACATTAAAAATCTTTTCTACCGCGTTCTTGACATCGACTTTTGTAGCAGATTTATCTACAATAAACCAATATTTCTTGCCTTGAATATCTGCATAAGTCTTTTCTGAGAGAAGCGGTTTTTTAATAATATCGTAAGCGTTCATTATGCCTTATAAGCCTCCTCAATAGATTTGATTGCGTCTTGAGTAATGACCAACTTATTTGTAGATACGATTTGATATACATTGAGTAAATCACTGTCGCACATACTTACTTTTGGTATATTACTACTTGCTCTGTCAATAGTCTCATCGTAGCCTTTGACAACTAAAAGTACGCTCTTGTTGAGTTTTAGGTCATCAAGAACCTTTTTCATCATCTTTGTCTTAGGAGCTTCAAGTTTTAAGTCCTTAAGTACAATGATGTTATTTTCAGCAAGCTTTGTGCTGATAGCACTTATAAATGCTGCGCGCTTCATTTGTTTGTTTATTTTTTGTGAGAAATCGCGTGGCTTTGGTGCGAATACCACTCCACCACCTCTCCATTGTGGCCCTTTTGTAGAACCATGACGAGCGCGTCCTGTACCCTTTTGACGCCAAGGTTTCTTAGCGTGTCCGCGTACTTCACTGCGTGTGAGTGCACTCTTTGTGCCTTGACGCTGATTAGCAAGATATGCTTTAACTACTTGGTGAATGAGCGGTTCATTGTATTCTGCTCCAAACACTGAGTCATTAAGCGTCATTGTGCCTGCTTTTGCACCCGTTTGATCGTATACATCTATTTTTGCCATAATGATTATCTCCTTATGCCTTTACTGCATCTCTTAGGGTGACTAATGCACCACGAGCACCTGGAACTGCACCTTTGACCAAAATCAAATTGCGTTCTTTGTCGACTTTTACAACTTTTAGATTAAGTATTGTTTTGCGAACATTACCATATTGTCCTGGCATATGACGACCTGGACGAACTCTAGCGACTGCGGTAGATGAACCAAGTGAACCTACAGCTCTGTGTACCTTATTGCCACCGTGAGTATTTCTTTGGTGATGAGCACCCCATCTCTTAATCATTCCACTAAAACCGTGACCTTTGCTGATTGCACTTGCGTCAACCAATTCGTCTGCATTGAATACATCGCAAGTAATTTCTTGACCTACTTTGTAATCTTGCACATTGTCAATACGGAATTCACGCAAATAACGCTTAGGTGTGATTTCAGCTTTTTTGAATAGACCCATTTCTGGCTTGTTGACAAGCTTTTCTTTCTTGTCTTCAAATGCAACAACTATTGCATTGTAGCCATCGCTCTCAACTGTCTTTATTTGAGCAACAAAACACGGGCCCGCTTGAATGACTGTAACTGGTATTACTGTACCATTGTCAGCAAATACTTGAGTCATACCCAATTTCTTTCCTAAAATTGCTTTTTCCATAATTCTCTCCTTCTAAAATTTAGAGCTTTATCTTGATATCGACACCAGCTGGCAATTCAATTCTTGTCAAACTGTCGACCACCTTAGAAGATGGACTATAGATATCAATCAAGCGTTTGTGTGTTCTGATTTCAAATTGCTCACGAGAGTCCTTATACTTAAATGGGGACCTTATGATTGTCACCACTTCTTTTTGTGTAGGAAGTGGTATCGGGCCTGAAACCTGAGCGCCCGATTTCTGTGCGGCATCTACTATCTTATTAGCAGCCGCATCAATCAAGTTGTGGTCAAATGACTTCAACTTGA
>CALWAB010000063.1 GCA_944372745.1 uncultured Clostridia bacterium
GTTTTATTTAGAGTGGTATTTCTCCTACCTACCCCCCCCCCCCCTACTATCTTAAATTTCTTAAACATAATCTTTTCGCTCCTTTCTCTCTCGCGTTAATTTAGTATGATATATTCAATATTTTTGCACTACTTTTGCTTTCTTAGCCAATTGCGTTTATTTATTTTCATCTTTAATAAATTTTAAAACAATTCACAAGCGTACTGCAAGCATATTAATATGCATAATTAAACGCAATCTATATGTGTACAAACACATTTATTGCATTTATTTTACATTTTTAGTATAACACAATATTTACAAATTTATCAACTATTTTGAACTATTATTTGAAAACATTTAAATTTATATCACATTAATAATACCTAATCACCATTCTTAAAACTGCTAATTATTTTCATCACTATTTTATAAGAAATATTATCAAATTATAATTAACATCAGATTTAATATTCCCGTCTAAATAAAAAAGTAGAAAAAGTGAACTTCCATTCTCACATTTTCTACTCTTTATTTTATTCGACTGGCATAATTTTGATATTATCTATATCTTTACCAGTAGAATCTTGAATTATTTCCACTATTTGCGCTACTTCTGTCGCCTCCAAAGAAGCATCTTTCACTATTACATTGATATTTGATGTGGTCATTGTAACAATTGTATCTTCAAAGCCTTTTGCTTTAATCAACCCTTCAAGTACAAGTTCTTGTTCCATCATTTTGACAAGTTCCACTTTTTGACTTTCTGCCAATTGTTTTGCTTCAGCGGTAGCTGTTTCACTTGAGATGATTGCGTCCAAATACAATATCTCTTGGTTGCGTGTCGCTTGTCTATCTGCTCTATATGTAGTGAAAAAGTTCGCTGTTGACACCTCCCCTGATGTAGGTTGTGTAGGTGTACTATTATTTAACGCTACATTCAAAAAACCTGTTGCTACCAATAAGACCATCATCACGCTTAATACTATTATTTTCTTTTTCTTGCTAACCATTTTTAACTCCTTTAATTTTTGTTATTCATACAATTTATTAGATGTATGTCCAAGCCATTTTATGACTACTTTTTTATATTTTTTTACTTTTATTTTATTATTTTAGTATTCTGCTTTAGTGATATCGCCATAAAGTACAATCAATAAATATAATAATCAATAACTACATTATACAACTATAATAATCTTGCTTTTTATCTAGGGGATTTCATCCCCTAGAACCCCAGAGCAGGACAGTATCCTGCACCTGTAGTCTTGGCGTGAAGCACTAGCCTACTTTAGTACTAAAATATACTTTGAGCGAAAGCACAAAGATATGTATTTTAAGTTCTTAGTACTAAGCTTGGCTAGAGTCACACTCCAAGACCACAGGTCAAGGGCTAACCCTTGCCTAAAGGGTTGAAGGGGAACGGGTAGTTCCTTTTCATACCAAAGACCACGCCATAGTGGGACTTCCCACCTGCTTTTTGCTTTCGCATTGAGTAAAATTCAACTTTATTGATTTTTCAATAAATAGTTTGTCTATAATCTAAAATTATGTAATAGTTTTTGTCGCATTTTATTTGCTTACGATAAAATTTCTATATTGCCACTTGGTACTGTTATAAGTGCCTGTATTGCCTTTAACAAATTCAATCGCACATTGACATCTTTTGCCCCCTCTGCTACAACGACAACACCTGCAATTTTAGGCATAATTTCAAGTACCACCAATGGTTCGTCACCATCACTACCATCAACTAAAATAGGTTTTTCGACTACTACTATTTCTTCAGTCTTAGTAGTCACCCCGTTTTCTGTAATGCTTTCGGTATGAGTAGTAGTCTCCACATCTTTAGCAATAATTATTTCACTGCTACTTGAAAGAGTGATAACCACACTTACATTACCTGCCCCATCAATTTTTGATAGTGTATTACTAATTCTTTCTTCAAGGTCTTTGACATACTCTTCGGCATTAGTGTACTTAATATCACCTATTGAACTGTTATTATTGGTTTGATTGCTAGAACTACCAAATGAACTAAAGTAAATCAATAACATAACGCATATTATTAACACAGCAATAACTATTTCTATATTTTTTATACTTTTTAATTTTTTAAAAAAGGGAATTTTTTGCCAAAGACTTTCTTTCTTTTCTGTTTTTTTATCGTCATTAGACTTATTAGGCAAATTCTCATTGTCATTCATAAATCTTAATGTCCTCCTTGTCAATGTCTACGACCGATTGCACTATCTCGACTACCTTTGAATGATTAACACTATACTTAATATTTTCCAAGTCGACCACAATAGTTAAAATTGTATAAACATTGTCCTCATATTTTGCTTCGACACTGATTGAAGCCCCCTCTATATTATTCTCTTGCATTGCCCTATTAATAGCGTTCACAACCGCAGTGTTTTTTTGTCTTAATATGATATCTAAATAACTATTATCAATACTAATATCTGTAGAAGGCATAGTTATTTCGCCTTTTTTAATGTTATCTATTAAGTTTGGCAAAGGTGCTACTAATGTGAATATTACAAACAAGACAAAAATACTTTTTACATATTTCTTGACTTGTCCATCTATAAGTATTAAATCGACTATTACTCCTAATAAAACTATGCCGACAATACTTAAGATATAAGTTGTAAAAAATCCCATAATTATTTCATTAATATTTTGATTATCACTGCACTAATAAGCCCAATTGCTGTTGCAAAAATTAAATCCCATAAAAATGTCAAATCAATTGAAAATGAACCATTGAGTGCTGAAAACAATAAAAATGACAATACAGAAAATAATGCACCTACCAACATTCCTTTGTAAAGGTATTTCTCACTGGACTTCTTTAAACAAGCCCATACACCAAAGAATATTGCTACAATTTTAATAACTTGATTGACAGGATTGATAACGCTTTCGCTCAATGATGCCCACTTAACTATGAATGCAAAAATGAGAATTGCTACCATAACAATACATAGCGACACAATAGTTCCTTTCGTCACGCATAGCCAAAAATTTGACATATTGCCTTTAATCTTTTCCACAATATACCTCCAATACTAAATGTTATGATTATAGGTATTAGTTTAGAACATTTAAAATAAAAAAGATAATTCCTTAAAGAATTACCTTAGACATATTTAGTTGATTGTATTAAAGATTAAATTTTTTAAATAATAATTCCACCAATAGACGCATTGCTTATAGAATAATTAATTTGAGTATGTATAAATTCATTTAAGTAAACACATCTACCTATTTGCGTTATATTGTCACCGCTTGCATTGATAGTAGCATAATAGCCACTAACAAATTGTATTTTGTATGTGTCATTATTTAAATATGGCAATATTATTTCTATGCTAGCATTCTGTGGTCTTACTTGATAAATTAAATTTTCACCACTGAATATGTATATCATATATTGTTGACTAATAAAATTTTCACAATTTAATATCAGGGTGATTTCTAATAAATTAAAATGTGCGTATAAAGTTAAATTACCAGTGCTTCCTTGTGGTATGACATAATTTAATTGTGGTGTTCCGTTTTGTGTTGTACTCCAGCCAATAAATGTATAACCAATGGGTGCTGTCGGTGCTTGCAATGTAATTGAGTTTGTATTTATATTATAATTACTTGGATTGCTTGCATTGTTCCCTGTCAATATTAGGCACAATATATGAAAAATATGCAAATTTCCTTGTGTCTGTTTCAAATTGTGCAAAATCAAATGATATCGTAAACTGTGTAATATTATTGCCTAAATCCTGAGAAGTCAAGACATAATCACTAAAGTCCCAAGTAGAATAAGTATAAGCCCCTTCTTCTAAGTGAGTAAAAATTCCTGTGATTGTTCCAGTATAATGTAAGATAATTTTAACCAATCACAAAAAAATCACGGATTAAACCGTGATTTCTTTTTAACACAAAAAAAGAGCAGTGAAGAAGTCACTGCTCTTAGACAATGTATTGAATAATAAATAATGTTACGCTTGTCGGTGTTTCTTTCCCAGTAGCTTGCGCTACCTTCGTCGACTAAGTCCGCAGCTCT
>CALWAB010000064.1 GCA_944372745.1 uncultured Clostridia bacterium
AACCATTTAGGTTCATTTAGTCCTTTTGCTGTATTCACTATCCCCAAATCCTTAGATGGAATATTTGATTGTATGACGACACAATCAACCGTACTAAAATCATTTTCATTTGTTAAAATTGGTGATAACTTTGCCAAACTAATCGCTTTCTCAAGTGATTTATTCATAATTTTACTCCTTATTGTTAAAATAATCTACTCGTTTTAATTCATAGTATAATTCTATTATATATTTTTGTTATTGTCTTCGCATTTAATCAAATTTTATATATTGTATCTGTTCCATCGCTCCAATCAGCACTAGATTCTTTCTTTTTCTTATTAATACTTAAAATGCTATTTCTAGTATTGCTCTTTTTGTATGAAAAAATTGAATCAGTTCCATCATTAAAATCTTCGTCCACTTCTTTTGTATTACTTATAGTGCTTTGTCTTTTACTTGATTGACTATTTTGATAATTAACTTCTTTACCCACCATTGAATCTTTACATTCTTGCAATATTATTGCTCGCTCTGGGTCATTGCGTACCCACATTGAATCGTATGTCGCTAGTATTTCTTTGCCAAAATTTTCCCCAATAAATTGGCGTACTGGTTGCAATTCGTCTTCTTCTGCCAGTGTCAAGCCTGCTATTGTCGACATTTGTTCACTGAAATCACTGTCTTGTAATTGATTTACATCGTAATTCTCTGCAATGACATCTTCGACTGTCAAATGCATTTGCTTTGTATAATTTACAAAGTCCGCCGTCAGTTCTTCTCCTATTGCTGGTATCAATGCTTTTGGATTCTTTGTCGCATACAATACTTTGCTTGCTATTTCCCACTTTCTTGGGTCGGTTACTATCTTTGGATTTTCTTCGTCCAATTCTTGATTGAGTACTTTTTCGCCCCTACTCATTATATAAGTCAATATCGCTGGGTGTATGCGTGCTTGATTTTCTTCGCTCTCTCGCTCTACATTCTCTATTGGACTTACTTGACTAACTCCTGTAGCCCAATCTACCCAAGAATTTAAGTCCACTTCATAATTTATATGGCTAAATCTCCTATATAAAGCGTTTGTCATTGGGTATGCTGCTAAGTTATCTGCATTTTCATTTCCCGCTCCTACGACTACTGCATTGTCTGGCAATGGCCACAAGCCGTCTTTGCCTGCTCTATCTAGCACTATACTATAGACTAGACTCTGTACTGTAGGTTTAACATTTGTTAATTCGTCTATAAAGAGAATATGTTTTCTATTTGGCTCTGCCTTGCATTTCTCACAAAGTTGTGTGTACCAAAGTGGTGGTATATACTCGCCTGTTTCACGATTTAAAGTGCCGTCTATTTCTTCTGGGTTCATTTGTGGTCGCAAGGTTATTCTTGTAGCGGTTGGGTCTAATTGTTTTACCCTTGCTGATTTACCTACACCGCTTGGTCCGTGCAAAAACACTGATTGTCCTGCTTGTACATACGCTTTAAGTAAATCATCCGCAGTTAAATCTTCGTATGCAAAATTATAAGGATTTGCCCCTTTTATTTGTTGCTCCTTTGAATTAGTTGAAGGCTTAATATACGCACGGTCTTGCACAATTTCCTTAGCAAAAACATCATTCATAAATTTGTATAAATATGAATCTTCAATTTTAAAAGAAGGATTACCATTCGCCCATACGGGAACACCTGCATACAATGGATACCTAGCTAAAGCTAAATTTGCCTTTTTATCAACCACCCACTCAATAGGTTCAACCTTAACCCAACAATAACTGCCTTGCTGTACATTTTGCCCATTTTTACTAAAAAATGTGAATGATTTATTTTGCGAGTGTGTATGCATTCTTACTCTAACAAACTTTTCTCCATTGTATTCATACACTTTCAATCGCAATAAACTTAATTGTCGTTGGTCTGTAACTTCAGGCATAGTAAATACTTGGTTCGTTTCTTTAATATTAGGACTATTAGAAGTATATAGTTTGTTAAGAGTATTCTCCATTGAACTGCTGACGATAGTTTGTGGGTATTCTCCCGCCTCGATAATTTTATAATTGCCCCTATCTGCACGCTCTTTTGCTGTAATGCCCATTTTTTTAAGATTATCATAAGTTGTAGCCGGACGCGACATTATTTCTTCCATCCACCATATATAATCTCGTTGTCTACCACGCTCCATTACTTTCGGTTTATTATCCGCACCTAATTGTCCCGACCAATAGTTGTCTTCTCTATCTCGTAAAGGCTTAATTTCCTTATTTGCACACATAAATGCGAATTCTGTTCCTTGTGCGTCCATTACTTGGCTAAAAACATTTGATTGACGCATTTGTTGTTCTGTTAAAAACATAAAATCATTCATAATTCTACTCCGTTTTCCCTTAAGCTAATAAAAATGATAATTTCCCTAATTCTAAAAACCAATTTATTGATTAAATACATTATTTAGATACTATGCCGATTAAAATTAATAGCAATGTTATTCATTTTATTAAACTAAATGTCGATAATCTTAACTTGTTTAAATTAATTATCATATATTAATTCCATAACATCTTGAATATTAGACTGTTGCATTTTTGTTTTTTGCTTTTCTATTTTCATTGCATCCTTACATTCTTGCAATATTACTGCACGCTCTGGGTCATTGTGCACCCACATTGAATCATAAGTTGCCAATATTTCATTGCCAAAATAATTACCTATAAATGCTCGCATCTTCTGCAATTGCTCCTCACTCGCCATTGTTAATCCCGCTATTATGGACATCCTTTCGCTAAAATTACTATACAACAAATCTTCTTCAATGTAGTTTTGATTAAGAACATCATCTATTGAAATATGTGTTTGCTTTGTGAAATTTACTAAGTCCGCCGTCAATTCTTCTCCTATTGCTGGTATCAATGCCTTTGGATTCTTTGTCGCATACAATACTTTGCTCGCTATTTCCCACTTTCTGGGATCTGTTACTATCTTGGGATTTTCTTCGTCCAATTCTTGATTTAGTACTTTTTCGCCTCTACTCATTATGTATGAATATATTACAGGGTGTATGCGTGCTTGCTCTTCACTTTTCTCAATCTTCTTCTCTTCTATTGGCTTAATACCATCTATGCCACTTGCCCAATCTAACCACGATACAATATCAACTTTTAAGTTAATATGACAAAATCTCCTATAAAGTGCATTTGTCATTGGATATGCGGCTAAATTGTCTGCGTTTTCATTGCCCGCTCCCACAACAACCGCGTTCTCTGGCAACGGCCACAAGCCGTCTTTCCCCGCTCGGTCTAGAACTATGCTATAAACAAGACTTTGTACTGTTGGCTTAACATTTGTAAGTTCGTCTATAAAGAGTATGTGCTTTCTATCTGGCTCTGCCTTGCATTTCTCACAAAGTTGTGTATACCAAAGTGGTGGGATATATTCACCTGTTTCGCGATTTAATGTGCCGTCTATTTCTTCTGGGTTCATCTGTGGACGCAATGTTATTCTAGTCGCTGTCGGGTCTAATTGTTTTACCCTTGCCGACTTACCCACTCCGCTTGGTCCGTGCAAGAACACTGATTGCCCTGCTTGTACATATGCTTTAAGAAAAGCGTCATTATCCAATTCTTCGTATGTAAAGTTGTGTGGATTATTTAATTTTCTTTGTTTCTTATTTATAGGCGAAGCATTTTTTTGTATAGTATTTTCATTATTAACAAACTGCTTAGAACTATCAAAATTATAACCATTACCTGCTACGCTTTGGTTTTGACTTAAATAATATTGATTGGTTGGCACAATTGCCTTTTTAAATTCGTCATTTAAAAAATGATACAAATATGCATTTTCAAAATCCCTATCATAATCGCTTTGATTATCAAAAGGGAAACCGCTAAATAAAGCATTTTTAGATATAACATATTCTTCATTGGTATTATTTTTAAGTTTAATCCATTCAATAGGTTCTACTTTATACCACTTAATTTCATTAGAGCATTCCACTACACATCCACTTTTAATTTCACGCTTTATCATACGCACATATTTCTGCCCCATATACTCATATTCCTTTAAGTGCCGTATGATAATCATTCCTTCGCCTTTAATATTTTCGCAAATAGGATAAGTCTTACCCGTTTCACATCCCTGCAACTTACCTTTTTGACTTAACCTATTTAATTGCGACTGAATAACAGTATCAACTTCAGTTTGTGGATATTCACCCCCTACAAATTCACTGTAAATGGAATTATCTGCGACCATCTTGCCACCCAAAGTCTTTAGATAATTTAGCGGCATCTTTGGCACACAACTAATACCTACATTTGACACATATTCTCTAAAATATCTTTTTTCTCCCAAATTATAAATAGTAGTCATACCATATTTAACTTGACTACTGTTTGTCTCTTTTATCCATATAGGTATAGTCTTCAATAAATATTTTAAATTATTATCATTCCACGCATATTGATACTCCATAGAACTATCAATGGCAAAATCTGTGCTTTTAAGCAAATCAATATTCACACCAGTGAAATTTAATGGCATAATTGATAACATATCTTCAAAATTTATAATACTTAATTCATCCATTTTGCAATTTCTCCTAAATATCACTATATTTTATATAGTGTATCATAAATCATACCATATGTCAATATTGAAGAATGTCACAAACTACCATTGGGTTCTATACTTTATCTAATATTGTAATTTATTATAATTATATATTGCACTTAAAATTAATACTTAAACAATTTACACCCATTGACATTTTTGACGCTTTATGCTATAATAAAAATCTAAAAGGGGTTAATTATGAACATTAATGAAATGCTAGAACAAGAAAAGAAACAGATACTTAAAAATGAGGGGCTTCAACACAAAGTGCGTGCTAGTGCTTGGGACAAAGTGGCTCAGTCAAAAGTCATTCGCGTGAGAATAAAACCTACTGACCGTGCTATAGAACTCACAAAAAAAATGCCTATGCTTACTGGCTATACAAACTACAAGGACAACATCATAAAATTGCTTGATGACCCGCAAAAAGAAGCGGAACTAGCAGATTTTTTCGTCAAATCAAGCGAAGACGAACTCAATTTCTTCTTAGCACAAATGGTGGAAGACGGCGGTACAAGTTGGTTTGTATATGACTATTGTTTTAAACGCCCCGCTCTTCACTCTGCTATTGACAAAATGATGGAGAATAAACAATATCAAAAAGTGCGTACAATGTTTGCTTTTGCATTCGACGATATTTTAGAACTTAGACTGAGTGCTTACACTCATCCTAATTCTTTCCCAGCATACGCCGAAAATAGATGTGGAAATGAAATAAGCAAATTTTTGGATAGTTATTTAAATTATAATGCGACTATCTTCAATGATTACCTTAACAATGTACAAAACGAATGTTTAGACTATAAATCACCAAAACAATTTTTTGATGAAATCGCATTATACAATGATGTAAAACAATATGACTTTGACAACCAAATTATTGCACCTAATACACTATTCAAAGGATATTTGCTATTTAAAAAACTTAACGAACGCAAAGTTTGGAAGACAGATAAATTACTTTCTGTCAACGAATTTATTGAACGCGATAAAAAGCGTGCTATGTATGACGACTTTGATAATACAGAAGTTAGTGAAGTAGAAAGATTGTATCAAGAAATAATTAAAGATTAAGAAATGCTCTACGGAGTATTTTTTTATTGTTGAAATCATATACACAATATAAAATATTTAATCTTTATTATAATTTTATTTTTTAAATATAACATTTTCTTTAATAATTTATTCTTTTTTACTATTATTTTAAAAAGTAAATTTATTCCTTAAGACATATAAATCAAACCCTTTAACTCAAAATATTCTCACATACTCCCCCATTTTTAAATTTATATCTACAAAATTTTATTATTATCATATTGATTTTAATAAATATAAGTTTTAAAATATTCAAACAATTTATTTATATATCTTCCAAGTTTTTCTTCATTATTGCATATAGAAATAATATTTTATTGACAACTTTACACTATAATGTTGACAAAACTTTTTAGGTTTGGTATCATAATAATATTATAGGTGCGGATATGACGAAAAAAAATATTAAGGGGGACAAAATTAAAAATACTCAAAAATTAAATCAAATAAATGATTTATCTAATGATATTAATACTGCGATTAATGGGACAAAAGACAACACTAATTCTGCATCTTTAGATACGCGAGTTGAGGAAAAAGTCAATGATGAATTTGACACACAAAACAATACTGAAAAAACAAATTCCCAATTAAGTGACAGCGACTCCAATAACAATAATTTACCAACTCTTAACACAGTAAATACAGACAAAGCAATAAAACATTCTTCGCATTTGCATCTTTATAGTTTAATCAAATCTGTAAACGCCCCAATTGCCTTTAAAAATATACCAAATCTAAAAGGCACTTATGAAAAAAATAAATTCAAATTGCATGGTAAACTTATTTTAAATGACGAACTTTTCACCACTTGCACAAGCGAAGAAGATTGCAAACGCCAAGTGAAACTCGCCGAAGAAATGGCAAAGGAAGCAGAAGAAACTGCCAAGAAACGCAAATCTAAACGCAGTAAAATGTGGAGTTTATTCTTCCTTATATTCAATATTGTCATCATTGTTGTGGCAGTAATTATATCCGCGTCCCAAGAAGAAGGTATGGTATCCATAGGCGATATGTTTTCAGTCGCAAACTTATGGTACTTGCTTGCAGCGGTTGTAGCATTTGCTTGTTTAATGGGATTTGAAAGCCTAAGATACTATATTTTGATTTGGCGTTCGACAAAACACTCACGGCCGTTTTTGAGTTATAAAGTGGCAGCGATTGGAAGATATTATGACAATATCACTCCCCTTGCTACTGGCGGTCAGCCTATGCAAATTTACTACTTGAAAAAGCGAGGAATTAAAGCAAGCACTGCATCTACTATGCCATTTGCTATTTATGTTTTTAACCAAATGCTTGCCTTTATTATATCAATTTGCGTACTTATATTTAGCAAAAAGATTGCAGGTGGACTTTCTCCAGCGGTATTTACCGCCGCTGTCATTGGCGTAGTTATAAATACCTGTATGATGCTATTTGTCTTTGTATTGTCATTCAGTAAGAAAGTGGGACCCGTTCTCACAATATGGGTATTAAAACTTCTTCATAAAATGCACATAGTCAAAGACTATACCGCAGTATTTAGAAAATGTATGAGATTTGTCAATGAGTACCAAAAGACTTTTAGATACTTTATTTCAAATTTCAAAACTTCAATAATGATGATAGGCTCTTCCCTACTCGTCATTTGCACGAAATATCTAATTCCAGCCTTTGTGGTTTGTATGTTTAATGGCACTGGTTTTTCGTGGGAAGTATACAGTGCAGTATTCATTTGGTGCGTACTCATTGAAGCCGTACTTTCGTACATCCCTTGGCCAGGTGCTGGTGGTGTCGCAGAAGTAACATACACATTAATGTTTGCATACTTTTCTCTATCAACAGGAACTACCGTTTGGGCAATGCTCATATATAGGCTCTTCCAATATTACATCTATCTATTGCAAGGCTTAGGTGTATTGTGCTACGATTTCTTCGTAGGCAATAAAAAAATTGACCGCGTCAATGAGCATTTTAAAAGAATTGATGACGAACGAAAACAAAAAGCATTACAATCAAAAATCAAAAATGCCAATTAAATAATATAATTACAAAAATGCACTTAACTTATAAGTTTTCAGACTGTAGACAAATGGATTTTATTAGGTGGATTTCATCACCCTACAACCCCTAGAGCAGGACAAGGGTGATGCCACCCTATGGCGTGGTCTTATGTTTGTGTTAGTACTTACTTTAAGTTCTCTCAAAGCGAAGACCAATGCCATACGCAAGTACTCCTGCACCTATGGTCTTAGGAAGTGACATCAGCCGACTTTAGTACTAAATTAATTATATTTGTGCTTATTAAAGCACAAATATTATTTTTATGCTTTTTAGTACTAGGCTTGGCTAGTTTCGCATCCTAAGACCACAGGTCAAGGGCGTATGCCCTTGCCTAAAGGTTCTAGGGAACAGGTAGTTCCCTAAATACATTTATCTACAATCTGTACACTTAACGTATAAGTGCTTTTTTATTTGTAGGTTTATCAACTTAAATAGTATATTCTTTTTTATTTAATTCACTTAACATCTGCACTTTGAAATATAATTTCAAAAAATCTATATTGACAACTACTATAGAGTGTGATAATATATGTATAAGGAGTTAGAAAATGTTGCATTTTGCGGACAAATTAAATGAAGAAGATTTTGATATTTTTAGTTATAAATGTATCAATATTTTTGATAAGGAGCAAATTCATTCTCATATAAAAAGCAGAATTAAATTTTTGGACGACATAATTATTTCAAATTTTACTATATTTTCTCATTTTGGACAAGATTACGAACACAAATACAAACACGAACTTCATTTTTTTGACTTTAATGTTGAAAATACAGACAAAGAATTACCGATAAGCCAAGAACAACAATTTTTGATTAATTATGATTGGCAAAAATTTTTATATTCAAAATTATCCCAAAATGATAAAATGAAGTATCTAGATAATCTTAAAAATTATTTACAAACTCACAATTTAAGTGATGTAGATATTAAAAATTACATAAAAGAAATAGAACTCAACATACCCTATGGTTCAATCAACTTTTATAAAGCACATAAGAAAGAAATACAAGACTTTCAAGATAATGGAATTGCGGAACTTATAAAATTGCAAAATCGACGCAATGAACTTATACAAGATTTTGAAACATTCGAATTTGACCCAACTAAACCTATAAAAAAACAAACATATTCATATCAACAATTATCTTATTCAACAATAAATAAACTACAAAAGAAATTAATTATGCTTTGTAATTTAGGAAATGAACAATTAGCAGATAAATTTATAGATTATCTAGTGACATCCTACTTTAGTGAAGCTCGACAAAAAATTGTTCAACAATACAATTATAAAATTGATGAACAAGACATTCAAGCGAAATTGATACCAGCAAAAGATAAAGCCGAAGACATAATTTCTCGAATCATTCAATATCCTAAAGAACTTGAAGAGGAATTGTACAATAAATACAAAGATTATATAACAATAACAGAAAAATTAAATAACAACAAAGATTTATTAGATAACTATTGTGAATTACAATTTAAAATGCTAGAAAATAATCCCACAAAAGAAGCACTTGAAATCCTAAAATTAGCTAAAATTATTGAAAAAGATGAAAAGTCATTAAACACCAAAATAAAATTAAATTCTATGGAAATTTAGGATAATAATGCTTTTTGATTGACTTAACAAACAAATAATTGTAAACTATTGTATATTAGATATATAAATATCTAATATTTTTTAGAATAATATAAGAAATATTAAATATAATAAAATAGGAGAAACAATTTGCTATTATATATACTTTTAGGCGTTTTAATTATACCGGGTATTATCTTAGGTATTTACGCTCAAACAAAAGTCACAAAGACTTACAATACTTATCGCGAAGTGGAATCTGAAGGCGGTTTGACTGCTTCACAACTCGCTCGCACAGTTCTTGACAATGCAGGGCTTCAAGATATTGAACTTAGGCGTGAGCAAGGTTTTTTAACTGACCACTACCACCCCAAGAAAAAATATATTGCTCTTTCAGAAGATGTTTACGACTCAAAGTCGGTTGCTGCACTTGGCGTAGCTATGCACGAAGTAGGACACGCACTCCAAAAGAAAGAAAAACATTTCTTTTTAGGATTTAGGCAAGTATTAGTACCTGTTACAAATTTTGCTTCTACCCTATTATGGCCTCTTGTAATTATAGGCTTGCTTTTAGGGGCATTTTCTGCTAGCGGTCTTTGGGGAGAAATATTCATTTATGCTGGTATTGGTTTCTATGGTTTGACTGTATTATTAAACCTTATCACACTGCCTGTCGAATTTGACGCATCTAAGCGCGCCTTAAAAATGTTAGAAGGCGGTAATTTCTTAAATGAGACAGAACTAGTCGGGGCTAAGAAAGTATTGAATGCTGCTGCTCTCACCTATGTAGCCACATTCGTTGTTGCACTACTTGAACTTTTACGCTTTGTACTATTAATATTTTTGTCACGACAAAATTAAATAATATACTATTCTAAAAAAAGATAATAGTATTAAACTTACTATTATCTTTTTTGCTTAATTTTAAACCACTACAAAAAACACTATATTGATTATAATTAATAATATTGGGATTATTAAAGCAATAACTTTTAAAG
>CALWAB010000065.1 GCA_944372745.1 uncultured Clostridia bacterium
GATTAGCAATAGTTTTGGCACTCAAGGACAGCTTGAGTAATTTAGCATCTGGAATATTGATTCTAGTAAATAAGCCTTTTGTAGAAGGGGATTATATACAAGTAGGGTCGGAAGAAGGCACGGTCAAGAGTGTGCGTATTTTCACAACTCAAATAGAAACTTATGACAAAAAAGTAATCACATTGCCAAATTCTTCAATAGTCAATGGCAATGTAATCAATTATACATCAAGCCCACTTAGGCGTGTGGACATCAAATTCTGCGTGCCATTTGGCACAGACCAACAGTATGTCAAAGAAATAGTTAGGGAAGCATTTAAAGACAATAAAATAGCACTTAAGTCTCCAGACTTATATATAAGTGTAGACGGCTATGATGAACACGGATTGTTATTTGCATTTAGAATTTGGGGTAAATCTGAAGATTATTGGGATTTATATGAAGATGCTTACGAGAAATTGACGGATGCACTCTACAAAGCAGGCATTCCTATAACTAATAATTTAAATATTATTTCTTTGTCAGACGAAGAACGCAGCGCAATGAAAGCACAATTTAAAGAAGCCTATGAAAATAGACAGAAAGAAAAAGCCGAGAAAGAGGACAAAAAATCTAAAGCGAAGAAAACTAAAGTAGAAGTAATTGACGCCGACAATGCTAAGGGAAGCAGTACAGTGGCTGTCGAGTACACAGAACCTACTGTTTTAGATAGTTCAGTAATCACCTCTCCAAGTGCAATGTTGAGTCAGCCTATAGATACTGAAAGCACAAAGAAAAAGAGAAGAAAATTATGGGGGCGTAAAGATGAAAAATAACTTTCTTTTGAGTGCAATTCTAATTTGTGCTATGGCTATTTGTGGAGCATTTGCAATCAATGTAACTTATGCAAGTACTTCTGCTCCACAAGTGCAAGCAATCTATTTAGAAGGGTATAATAATGAAAAATACCCAAATGAAAACTTCACAGCATTTGTAGGCGGAGTCGTTGCCATAGATGTAGAAAGTGACAGCGAGTTGAATTACTACAATTATGATGGTGTAACTACTTCACTCGTATCTACAAGTGGAAATGTGCATACTGTGACTATAACAAGCAATCAACCTATGCAAACACAAGTCATATTTGAAAATAGTGGCGGTTATAGTTTTGTAAATGTCGAATTTGTAGAGAATGCGATTGAAAATGTGAGTATAATTGCTCCTTTTATGGTGTCTAATGCTCAAAATAGCACATTTAAATTGCTTTTTAATGACAATCCTATGCTCAAATATGTGGGACAAGTCGATTATTCACTATCAATAAATGGTGGCGATAGAATTGATTTGATTTCTGGCGGGGAATATGTAGAAAATCTCAATAGTAGAGAAATTACACTTGACTTTAGTGCTTTTACCGAAGACACAAATGTCACATTGTATGCAAAAATAGGTGAAGTGGAGAGTTTTTGCGACTTTACTGTGCAAAATCGCCCATTAAGTGCTGTATTTTTGGTGGATAGTAGTAGTGTCGGTTATATGGACGGAAGTTCTAGCGTAGTCGTCAATGTGTCTATCTCTGCAAATAGTTTAGCGGACTTTACTGTAATGGACGACTTTATTAGGCTTGAAAGCGTGCAGTTTGTTGGACAAGCAGACGGCTTAGATACTTATGCACTCACTTTAGACATTTCTTATGTTGATACACCAAACTTGGTTATTATAAGTGGTCAAACAGCACAAGGACAAGTACTGCGTGGTGTAAATTTACATAATTTGTCCACAATCACAAGTTTTGAAATTACAACTGAGAAAGACACTTATTCACCCAATGAAACCATTGTAGTTACTGCTGTGGTGGACGGAGAAGAAACATTATCTGGCAATATAGTTTGGTATGTCAATGGTATTGAATATTCACAAGGTGCAACTTTGTCACTTCAAAGAAGTGAAGGCGGTAGTTTTACTATTTATGCGATGATTAATGACATCCAATCTAATACTCTTACATTAAATATCACATATCAAAGCGTAGAACTCATTATATGGTATTGTGTGTTAGCACTCACTATAGTTGTGCTTGTAGGCTTGATTATCTTTAAGAAGAAGAAAAAGAATTACTATATGTCTACATCTCTATTAGAGCGTGCTAGAAAGATTATTCCACGCTATGAGACACACATCAATAATTACAATAAACGCCAATTTAAAAAATTAATTTACGATTTGGCAATGCTTCGCGATGATACCTATGCAAATTTCACAGATACTAAAGATTTTTGCTTTGAAAGAGCAGGAAGGGGATTTGCTGGAGCAACGAGTGCAATGCGTGCAATCTATAAAGCAGATAAAGACCAAAGGCAAACAGCGTTTATAGAAAATACAAAAGGCATAGAAGATAATATCAAAATGGCTATCAATGCACTTGAGGAATATAGTCAAGCACATCCTAATGAAAAGATTTTTGCTTTCAATAGAAATAAACGCAAAAAGACTAAAGAAATAAATAAAAAAGAGAACGGTCTATTTGCTAAATTTGATAAGCCAACGGTTGAAGCAAAGTCTAGTGAAATAGGAAAAGAAAATGAAGTTGAAAATAAACCTAACTTCACTGAAAATACGAGTGTCAATGATTCAAACAATGAAAAACTAGATAGTACAAATTTAATTGATGAAGATAAACAAATCAAAGACAATAAACAAAATATAGATTAGCAAAAAATGCTCTTGTTTAAAACAAGGGCATTTTTATGTGATGGCACACCGCCTTGGTCTTTTGGCTTAAGCACCTAAACACAACTTAGTACTAAATAAAATTTGTGCGTAAACACACTAAATAAAGCAATATATCTTATTTAATTTTTAAGTACTAAAGTGGGCTAGTACTCATCCCGAGGCCACAGGTGTAGTCGACTTGCGTACGGCATTGGTCACCGCTTTGAGAGAACCTACAAAGCGATTGCTAGTATCAACTAAGACC
>CALWAB010000066.1 GCA_944372745.1 uncultured Clostridia bacterium
ACATCACTTTTTGTCTGTGTTTTACTTTCAAAACTTAGATGTTTATCGTCAAAAATTTGTATACCATTATCGGTGAACACAAGTTCTAGCATTTTTGTTTTATTCTGCTGGTTCTTAACTAAATATCCAAGCAAATCTATAATTGCGGTAGACTTATCAAAACATTGAATATTGTCATTTGTCAAATTGGCTATTGTTTGCCAGCGTTGCACTAAGCCCGGTAAACGAAAATACAAAAATGGAATAACTGATATTTTTGACTTTGTATAGTCGGCGTCCAATGATATTTCTCTATCTGTAAATGTATCAAAGGAAGATATGGCACAAATGTAAGCAGGCACAAACATTTTATCTATACTATTTAAATTTATATGGTGCTCTAGATAATATTTTTTATACCTATTGATATAAAAGCTAGTCAAATTATGGGCAATCATATTATCTAATTTTGGCTTATGCTCATCATCACATGCGTACATAAGTGAATATATATCGTCACGCTCATAATCTGCTACAATTTTACAAAGGTTGGATTTTTTTATGGCGTTTTTTAAACCTGCCATATCATATTTAAATCTTATATCTACATCAAGTTGCTTTTCTTTCATTTTCATTCCCTTCTTAATTTTCTAACATTAAATCTAAATACACACCAAAACCTTTTGTGGCGTCATTTAAAAATACATGTGTCACTGCACCTATTAATCTTCCATTTTGAATTATAGGGCTACCACTCATACCCTGAATAATACCACCTGTACGCTCAATTAAATCTTTATCTGTGACTTTGAACACTAATGACTTATTGGAGTTTTTGCCTTTAAAATTGGTTTTGATTATTTCTATATCAAATTCTTCTACATTTTTCCCATCTAGGCTACAAAGTATTGTGGCTTTACCTGCTTTTGCTGTCTGTCTTCCACCTATCTTAACTTTTTTACAATACTCAAGCATATTGGGGGTTACTTTTCCAAAGATACCAAAATTTGTGTTTTTACTAACGCTACCTAATGCGTCTTGTGATTGCACAAATATACCTTTCATTTCGCCCGCTCTACCGCGGGTTCCTTTTGTAATAGAAAGTACCGAGCATTTATAAATTTGTCCGTCAAATACATCCAATATTGCCCCTGTGTCTATGTCGCTAATTGGATGTCCTAAAGCTCCAAATTCTAATGTATCACTTTTGACATAAGTCATTGTGCCTATACCACTAGCATCATCTCTAACCCATAGTCCTAATTTATAGGTTTTAGTTTCCTTATCAAGTTTAGGTTTTATCGTTGTATAAAAAGTTTCGCCATTGCGTTTGCATTTTGCGACAAGTTCTTTACCTTTATATTGTGGTTGGTTGAGTATTTGCGTGATACTATCTGCTGTTTCAATATTTTCGCCTTCTATTTCACAAAGTATATCCCCCACGCCAATATTACTACAATTCAATACTTTGCCTTCTTCAGTGAGTATTGGATTTTGTCCTATGACTACAACCCCTTTTGCTTGTAATGCGACTCCTATTGTCTTGCCACAAGCATATATTTCATCATTTTCGACTTTGTAAATATCAATATTTTTTATCGTTATACCAAAGTATTTGATATGCAATGTACCGCGTGAAAAATTTGTCGTTGTTGTGGTAGTTATATTTAGTGGCTCATATTCAGCACTAATTATTCCACTTTTTGTGTATTGTTCTACATTATCATTTATTATCATAGAACTTGGGAGCGTATCATTTATCATTATTGGAATCAATGCAATTATGCCCATAAAAAAACAGACAAATGTGCCCATTAAGATTTTTATTAATTTCAATGTTTGGCTCCTTTGTATTATTTTGTTTATTTTTCATTAAATTATTAAAATTTCTATGTGGTAATTTTTAGTAGTTTAATTCAGTGCGTTTGAAAGGGAACTACCCGTTCCCCTTCACCCTTTAGGCAAGGGCTAGCCCTTGACCTGTGGTCTTGGAAAGTGATTCTAGCCAGCATTAGTACTAAAAACATAAAATTATTTTTTGTGCTTTAACAAGCACAAATTTAATTTATTTAGTACTAAATTGTGTCTAGTTACTCACCAATGACCACTGCCGTACGCTAGTACCCACGCCACAGGGTGGCATCGCCCCTGTGCCATCGCACCCAATATTTACAAATCTACTAAAATGCTTGCATTAAGATACAATATTTGTTATAATGTTTATAAATATTAGACAAAGAATTATTGTATTTAGGTTTTTAGACAATTTAATAGTTATTTAAGTAGGTTTGCCAAGGCAAATTCTTTTAACAATAATTCTTTTAGGAGAATTTTATGAAATTAATAAAAAGGAAAAGCGAAAGTATCTTTGACAAGGATACTATTGCAAAAATAAGTAATAAATTTAATTTATATCCTGAAATAATTGAATTATTATTTATGAGAAATATAAATGACGAAAATAAGATACAACAATATCTCCACCCTTCGGCAAATGATTTATACGACCCATTTTTGCTTAATGATATGGATAAAGTTGTAGAAAAAGTCCGTGATGCAATTAACAATGGAAAAAAAATACTTGTTTTTGGTGATTATGATGTAGATGGCGTTAGTGCCACTGCTATCTTGATTAAATATTTTAATGACAAAGGCGTAAGTGCTCAACATTTTATGCCTAATAGATACATAGATGGTTATGGTTTAAGTTGTGAAGCTATTGATAAGATAAAAGACAATTATTCGCCTGACCTAATTATCACAGTAGACTGTGGCATATCTTGCCATGACGAAGTGGAGTATGCTAAATCACTTGGCATTGATGTGATTGTCACAGACCACCACGATATACCAGATATTTTGCCCAATTGTTTAACTTTAAATGCAAAACTCCCTAATCAAAAATATCCTTTTAGAGAAATTTGTGGCACTGGAATGGCTTTTAAACTAGTTCAAGCTCTAGAAGGACTTGATTATGCTAAAAAATATTTGCCTATTGTAGCCATTGCTACCATTGCAGACATTGTGCCTTTGCTTGATGAAAATCGTGCTATGGTAACATTAGGGCTTCAAAATATGAAAGAAGCACCTAAAGGTATTCGTAAATTATTAAATAAACTTGACATTAAACATCCTCAGGCTACAGACATTTCTTACAAACTAGCCCCTAAACTTAACGCTTCTGGGCGTCTTGGCGATGCTGACAAGTCGTTTGAATTATATATGACAGAAGATGACGCTAGAATAGAGGAATTAATTGATATTATACTTGAACTAAATGCCCAAAGACAGGAATTATGCAATACTGTTTATGATGATTGCAAAAAAATATTGAACAACACAGTGCTCACCGACCAACGCGCTATATGTTTATATAGTGATGCTTGGGACAGCGGAATTTTAGGCATTGTGGCAGCAAGGTTATGCGAAGAATACTACCGCCCTACTTTCTTATTTTCTAATGTAGATGGGTTATTAACTGGCTCAGGCAGAAGTATTGAAGGTGTAAATATTCATAGTTGTTTAAAAAAGACTCAAGATATTTTGGAATCATTTGGTGGACATACTATGGCCGCAGGATTAAAACTTAAAGTGGAAAATTTTGAACAATTTAAAAATAATATTGAAACTATTTTGCAAAATGATTTTAGTGCTGATTTATTTGTGCCACAAAAAACATACGATATGGATTTAGATATAAATAAAATAACAAAAGACTTTGTTAAACAACTAGACATACTAGAACCAATTGGCAATGAAAATCCGCGACCACGCTTTAGAATTAAGTTTGCAAGGGCTAATGCTACATTAATGAAACAATATCCTAATCACTTGACAATGAATTTACATAATATAAGTGCTGTAGGTTTTAATTTCGGTAAATACAAAGACTTAATGAATAGTATCAACACTAAAAAAGCCATAGTTGAGCTTCAATTAGATGTCTATCGCGGACACGAATCTAGTAAGATGTTCTTAAAACAAGTGATTGCTGACAAAAAAATTGACATAGCAGATAAAGATAAAGTGCTTGGTGAATATTTCGCTGAAATTTTATGTGACGATAATGAACCTAATTACAAAAAAATAAAAATGTATGATGAAGAAAATATAATAAATGTAGTTCAAAATTTTGATAAAGTCTTTGGCACACTTTTTATAGCCAATACAATAGAAAGTTACGATAGATTTTGTACTGCATCATTTATCACTGACAAAGTGACGGCATACAACTATAAGACAATATTTGAAGACAAAGGTCATAATGTTTTCATCCTTAACCCGAGTCTTAAAAATAATTTTAAAAATTTTGACAATATTGTTTTTCTTGACCCAGTGCTCAATATGAAATATTTATCAACTTTACAAAATATGACTAATGCAAATATATATGTACCTCAACACACTGTAGACTATGAGCAATTCACCGAAAAATTATCTTTTGAGCGTACTATATGTGGTATTTATTATAAATCTATCAGTAAAGCAATAAACCAAAATAGCCAGTTTGAAGATTTAAATAACTTATTTACTCAAATAAAATCACATATCCCAAATAGCAATTATTTACAAATGATATTTTGCTTAAAAATATTCAAAGATATTAATATATTTGACTATATTTTTAAAGATAATAAATTAACTTTAATAGAAAATAAAAATGTTCACTCCAACCTTGAAAATTCAAAGACTTACAATTTACTACGCGAACACCAAAATAAAAAAATACTAACAAATAATAGGTAATATTATGAGAATTGTGACGAATAAAGAAGACTACTTCTACGACTTCTTTCAGCAGATACACCCTTTTGTACCAAATCAAGATATCAAATTGGCTGAAGAAAATGACCCATTTGATAAATACGAATTAGTACATTACCTAGAAGAAAATGGTGATGAATTCACAAATTATGTTACTATTTGTGAATATATTTTGAAAGAAGATGGAACTAAAAAGAAAATTAAACAATCTACATTTTGTAGGCAAGATAAATTGCCTATCAAACTTGATAAATATATAAAGCGGACTGCTAAATTAGCCGTATATGCTGCAATGTCTTCCTACTTTGATAAGGCAATGCCTTGGGGGGCATTGACAGGTGTACGCCCTACAAAAATGGCTTTAGATTATTACAACCAAAATGGTAATTTAGAAGATACTAAAAAATCTCTCATTAACGAATATTTTCTTAAACCACAAAAAGCTCAACTTCTCATTGACATATTAAATAATCAATTACCTATTATACTAAACGAAAAAGAAATTGACTTTTATGTACACATACCTTTTTGTACTACACGCTGTGCATATTGCACATTTTTATCAAGCGAAATTGATAAGGCTAAAAAGTATGTTGAACCTTATATAGATACTTTGATTGAAGAAATTAAATTTGCTAAGGAATTATTAAAAAATAAAAAATACAATGTAAAAAATATTTATATAGGCGGTGGTACACCTACTTCCTTATCGGCATCACAATTAGATAGAATATTAAGCGAATTACATTTCAAGACTGCAACTGAATTTACTGTAGAAGCTGGAAGACCAGATACTATTACTCAAGACAAACTTGAAGTTTTAAATAATCACGGAGTCAATCGTATCAGCATTAATCCGCAAACATTTAATGAAAAATCTCTACAAGCTATAGGTAGAGCTCATACTTCCAAAGATATTTTAAACGCTTATGAATTAGCAAGAAAATTTCCTTTCTTAATCAATATGGATTTAATTGTCGGTTTACCTTATGATGCAGATTTATTTCCAATTTCATTGGATAAAACTATAAATTTACAGCCTGATAACATAACGGTTCATACCTTATCGTTCAAAACTAAATCACCACTTACACAAGAAGGTAAATATAGTGTAGAAGATAACGAACTTAAAGTAGAACAAAATGTTGATTTAGCGGAACACAAATTAATTAATGCTGGTTATACCCCATATTATTTATATAGACAAAAAAATATGATTAGCAATTTAGAGAATGTGGGCTACTGCAAACCAAATACACAATGCCATTTTAATATAAATTCTATGGAGGATTTCTCTAGCATAATGGCGTGCGGTGCGAATGCTATTTCAAAAAGATTATTTATAGATGAAAATAGAATAGAAAGAGCTGGAAATGTTAAGGATATAATATCTTATATTGAAAGAATAGACGAAATGTTTGAACGCAAAGTTGATTTATTTAAAGATAATTAAGTTTTTACACCCTTATAAAAAAGGGTGTTTTTTATAAATATATACACAAATACAAATATGTAAATATGATTATGTGTAAATATTTATATTTGTATAAATGTAAATTTATAAATATGTAATTAACTTATATAACCTTTTAATTATATGTTGCAAATTTTAGTTTTTTATATATTCAAATTCAATAGAAAAGGCGTATTATATAATCTAATACGCCCTATTCATTATTTATCATTATTTTCATTTTCCGTTTTATCTTCTTTAGCTACAGTCGTTTCCACGATATTATCATCTTTTTTTGATTTGTTCTCCATTATGGAATTAATTCTTTTATTTAATATTATAGTTTTTACAGCGACATACAATCCTACTATAATCATTCCAGAACCCAAAACAATTATCACTATTTCCATTGCTGAATTTGAGAATATCAATAGCAATATGG
>CALWAB010000067.1 GCA_944372745.1 uncultured Clostridia bacterium
TCTTGAGAAGGAAAAGTGGGGTAAGTAAGATTGCAATGTTATTAAGCCAAACATTTGATATGCCTGAAGACAAAGCAAAAGTGGCGGTAAATGCATTTATGCGAAGGTTTTTTAATAACCAATTTAAGCGTTCGTGCTTGCCTGATGGCGTCAAGGTGGGGTCGGTCAGTCTATCTCCAAGGGGTGATTATAGATTGAGCAGTGATGTGTCTAGCACTCTTTGGAGTGAATAAACAATTCTTTATTATCAACAACATCAAATTTGTCAGCCATTGGTAAGTATGAAATATCTTAAGTACGACATTGGTCATTACTTAAATAGAATAAATAAAGTTAGTATTAGTACAAACTTAAGACCACGCCACGGGGTGGCATCACCCCTTGAGGAGCAAACTATGAAGATAGGAATATATGGTGGCAGTTTTAACCCACCACACAAGGCACATTTTGAGATGATTATGAGATTAATAAATAATCATTATGTAGATAAGGTGATAGTAGTGCCAACAGGCGATAATTATCTTAAGGCTGATTTGATTTTGGTCGAACACAGAATCAATATGTTAAATTTAATGTTTGACAAAGTGCCACAAGTGGAAGTCTCAAACTTCGAGGCTCAGCAGTCTTTGATTTATACATATGACACTTTAAAACACTTTCAAAGTAAATATAAAGATGCAGAAATTTATTTTGTATGTGGTATGGACAACTTGGTTGACATAGAAAATTGGCATAATTATAAGGACATATTGAAAGACTTTAATTTGTTAGTGTTCAAAAGAGATGGAGTACTTACAAGCAAAGTGGCGGAATTAATAAGCAAATATAAAAATATAAAAATTGTAGAAGATAATATTAGTACATTATCATCTACAGAAATAAGAAAAAATATTAGCAATATAAATCTAATTGGTAACAATATAGATAAAAATGTGTTAGAATATATCAAATTAAATCAATTATATGAATAGGAGAAAAAAATGTCAGCAGAAGAATTGATTAAAGTTTTGACCGAAAAAAACAAGAAAATAGCCACAATGGAATCTTGTACAGGTGGTGGGTTTGCTAATACTATCACAAATACGCCCGGTTCTAGTGATGTATTCAATTTTGGTGCAGTCACTTATTCTAATGATTATAAAATAAAATTTGGTGTGCCTAAGGAAGTCATAGACGAATTTACAGTCTACAGTATAGAAACAGCGCGTGCTATGGCTAAAGCTATTGTAGATTTTACAAACGCAGACTTTGGCGTAGGCATTACAGGTAAACTCAAGCGTGTGGACAAATGCAATTTGTGCAATGCTGATGACCTTGTGTATATAAGTGTCTATTCTAAAGAACTCAATAAAAACTATGATGAGAGTATGCAAGTTACGAAAGACACACGAGAAGAGAATAAAAGGGATGTATTAGAGAAAGCACTTGCACTTTGTATGAAAGCAATTCAAGGGGAAGATTATGGAGTATAAATCGGAAGAAGAATTTTTGGCACACTATGATAAAAATGCTTATGAGAAATTGTCAATGACTACAGACATTGCTATATTTAGCGTTTCGGACAAAAAGAGCAATAATTATAGGAAGTTGAGCGAGAAAAGTTTTAGCGTGCTTTTGGTCAAGCGAAATACTTATCCATTTAAAGATAAATGGTGTGTGCCGGGTGGTTTTTTGGACATAAATTTAGATTTAGAAGAAAATGCAAGGAAGATACTATTAAAGGAAACAAACCTAAAGGACATTTACATAGAACAGTTGTACACCTTTGGCGCTATAGACCGTGACCCGCGTATGAGGGTGGTCGCCACTTCCTATTTAGCATTGATTGACAAAGAACGACTCAATCAACAAGTTTGCCCCAACGCTGATTGGTTTGACATTGAAGTCATTGAACAGGGCGAATTGGTCAAAGTAAATTTGAGTAATGGCGTAGATAATTTGTCTTTTACTATAAAAAAGACTTTACGAGATTTGACAACTGATAGGTATGATTTTAAAGTTATAGAAAATAATTGTCTTGCTTTTGACCACCCACTTGTGATTTTGTCTGGCATAGAAAGATTGAAAAATAAGATAGAATATACAGACATTGTATTCAATATGATGCCACCGCTATTTACTCTAGGCGAATTAAAACAAGTGTATGAAGTGATTTTGAATAAAAAATTGCTTGCCCCTGCCTTTAGGCGTATAATTGCTAGCAAAGTAGAGAAAACAAATGAAATGCGTATAGACGGCGGACATAGACCGTCAGTCCTTTACCGCTACAAAAAGAGAGATTAAAAATATGATTAAACAATATAAATTATTTACAAATAGTGATGCAAAAGCACAGTGCGTATCACAAGTAGTTAGAAATGCAATGAATCAAGAAGGCTTTATAGAAGACGAACAAAATTTTAATTTGGGCATAGCAGTAGGTGGGGACGGCTCGTTTTTGCGAATGGTTAAAGCGTGTAAATTTGACACAAATATTCATTATGTAGGTGTCAATGCGGGAACTTTAGGCTTTTTACAAGAAATCAAGCCTAGCCAAGTGGCAAACTTTGTTAAGCGTCTCAAAAGCGGAAGATTTAGGGTAGAAGAATTGGGTGTGCAACACACTATAGTATCAGGTGATAGGACGGCGGAATTTAAGTCGTTCAATGAAATAGTAGTGCGTGAGAAGGACTTAAATACGCTTTATTTAGAGATATTGATTGACGGCATATTGCTTGAAAAATTGGCTGGGGACGGCGTTTTGGTGGCTACATCAAGTGGTTCTACTGCATACAATTTGTCATTTGGCGGGTGCGTTGTGTACAATTCATTGAATACATTGCAGTTGACGCCTATAGCACCATTGAATAACAAGGTCTATAGGTCTATGAGAAATTCGGTTGTCATACCACAAAATAGAACAATAGAGTTATTGCCATTAGATAGGTCAAAAGATATTATTATGTCTGTGGATGGCGAAAATGTAGTGTTTGATAATGTAAAGTCTATTACCACTAAGATTGCAGATGAGAAAATCAAAGTATTAAGAATGTCAAAATATGATTACACTAAAGTTATTAACAATAAATTTCTAAAGTAATGTGAATGCATATTGATGTGTTAACTTGCGTACGGATGCGAATGTGCACCGCCGTGTTGACTTTCGTACGGCAGTGGTCTTTGTTTGCGTACCATAGCATAGTTTTAGTACTTAATAAAAAATATATTTAGTGTATGATAACGCACTAAGAAATATATTTTAAGTTTTTAAGTACTAAGCTTGGCTAGTGTCACATACCAAGACCCTAGGTGCAGGGTACTTGCGTACGGCGTTGGTCACCGCTTTGAGAGAACCTACAAAGTAGGTACTAGTACCAACTAAGACCACGCCATAGGGTGGCATCACCCTTGTCCTGCCACTAGGGTTCTAGGGGATGGGAAATC
>CALWAB010000068.1 GCA_944372745.1 uncultured Clostridia bacterium
AATTCAAAGCCCGCTTGGCAAAGGCTTATAGTACAATTTTCTGGAGTATTATTTAATTTTATTTCTGCTATACTATTTTCTATTATTTTATTGGTATCTTTTGGGTATGATGTGCCTAAAGTAGCTGAAATAGATACAGCAGGCATTAATGCACAACTGCAAGTAGGAGATGTTATAACAGAGATAAATGGGACAAAAATCGACTTTGTAGGTGGTGACACTTTTAACGCATTGTTGTCTCAATACATAAATAGTGATAGTATTCCAATCACTGTAGAGCGAGATGGACAAACTATTGAAACATATTTAAATATAGAAACCGTTGAACAAGACGGCACTACATATTTTAATTTAGGCATTTCAGTCGCACCAGCTCCACAAAGTTTGTGGACCGCTATAGTACGCTCAGTGCCTGTCACCTTAGAAATGGCTTGGCAAGTGCTCAAATTCTTATTTATGCTCATAACTGGGCAAGTTGGATTGTCTGGGGTAACAGGGCCAATAAGTACTATAACGACTATTGCTTCCTATACTGAAGAATCAATCGCAAATCTATTTGTTTTCTTGCCATTTATAGCTGTAAACTTAGCAGTATTCAATATTTTGCCAATCCCTTCACTAGATGGGGCAAGAATGGTCTTTACCACTATAGAGTGGATAAGGGGAAAACCAATTAATAGAAAGATTGAAGCTTATATACACTTTTGGGGGTTAATTGTATTACTTGTTTTTGTAGTGGCGGTAGATTTAATACATTTCCTCATTTGATAAATACGAGATAAAAGGACTTAAAGATGAATTTTATAGAATTTTTAAATACTAAAGATGAAAAATTAGGGCAACTTAAAATAAAAGAAGCGATTTACGCTAAGGATAGGAAAATAAAGCAAGTGGAATTACACTTGCTCTTTCCTGATAAATTTGGCTCATTGACTGACGAAGAAAAAGAAAAGATATTAGAATATGCTAAAGAATTTGTAGACAATAAGTATGATATAACAATAAAGTATCAAAAAAGTTATGTAGATGATGAAGTAGTTTGGGATGCGGTAAAAAAGTTTTTTGAAGAACACTTGTCGTTTGCCGATAACTTATTAAAAAAAGATAATGTGTCAACAAAGTTAGTAGACGGCACAGATTTTGAAAATAAACAAAATTCAAACTATGATTGTTATAATGTAGTTTTGACAATGCCTAAGTCATTATATAATGTCTTTGAAAATCAAGATTTAGTGTATAAGTTAATAGAATTTTTGCAAGATAAAATATGTGCTAATTTTTCTATTACATTGGACCCAACACTTGAAGAAGATGATTTACAAAATGTATTAAAAGTCAATGACAATAGACAAACAGAATTAAATTATTTGCGAGATGTATCAATTCCAGAAGAAGATAAATTTTATACCTTTGAATTAAAAGAAAATTTGATAGGGGAAGTGCCAGAAAATTATGCCATTCGCCTTGACCAATTGAAGACTGCTAGTGAAAAGAATATCATTGCAGGCACTTTAAAATTCTTTAACGAGAAACGCTATCCCGACAAAAGAGATGAAACGAAAGAACGCGTATTGTATACTTTACAACTTGAAGATTATTGGGGTAAAATGCGATGTGTCTATTTCCCGAATCAAAATACGCTTGAGTCAATACAAAAATTGAAAGAGGGTGACCAAATAGCCGTACTAGGCGATTATGAAAGTTATAATGGCAATTTTTCATTCAAAGTCAGTGCTATAGCCTATGCAAATATTGGAGAAAAACCCGCTGATAACATACAATGGAGAAAACCATTTGACGAATACTTAGTAGTACAACCAGAAGAATATGTAGAAGTGTCACAAATGACTCTATTAGACAATGAGCCTGAAGTGATTTCTGAATACTTGCAAACTCACGATGTAGTTGTCTTTGACTTTGAAACAACTGGATTAAATGTCGATGACGCGTACATACTAGAACTAGGTGCGGTAAAAATTCACAATGGCAAATTGACGGAAACTTTTGAGACACTAGTAAAGCCACCTGTGCCAATCCCTGAAGAAATAACCGCACTCACTCATATTACTGAAGAAATGGTCGCAAACGCACCATCCTACGAATTAGTGTTAGCAGACTTTTATAAATTTACTCGCGGATGTGTGTTGTCTGCATATAATATAGAATTTGATGCAAAATTTCTTGAAAAGTATGGGCGTTCAATATTATTTAATTTCGACAATGAGCAGGTAGACACACTTTTAATTGCTAGACAAAAAGTTAAAGGCTTACCAAATTATAAGTTGAAAACAGTAGTTACTCACCTAAATATAGAACTTGTTTCCGCACACCGTGCTTTAGATGATGCAGTGGCTGCAGCAAAAGTATTTCAAAAATTGATGTAAAACACATTATTTAGTACATTGACTATTGACAAAAATTGTAATTAGTGTTAAAATTTAAACAACTAGGAGAACATAAATGAATAGAATTTATCTTGATAATGCAGCAACTACATTTGTGTCAAATGAAGTATTGAATGAAATGTTGCCATATTTCACAAACATTTACGGCAATCCTTCATCACCACATTCATTTGGACGCGAAGCAAATGCTGCACTTGACACGGCTAGGGAAAAAATAGCCACAGCAATAGGTGCTAAACCCAACGAAATTTATTTTACAAGCAGTGCCACAGAATCTAATAACTGGGCATTATTGGGTGTCGCAGAATATTACCAAAATAGCGACAAAAAACATATCATTACATCACAAATAGAGCACCCATCAATTTTAGAGACTTGTAAATACCTTGAGTCAAAAGGCTATAAAATAACATATTTGCCTGTAGATAGCGATGGATTGGTTAGCATTGCAGAGCTATTGCACAATCTCAATAATGATACGCTAATGGTATCAGTTATGGCGGCAAATAATGAGATAGGAACAATACAAAACCTTAAAGCGATAGCACAAACAGTCAAAGAAAGGGGAGTAATTTTCCACACAGACGCCACACAAGCCATAGGTGCAGTTAATATTAATGTCAAAGAAATGGGCATTGATATGTTGACATTGTCAGGGCATAAAATCAATGGGCCTAAGGGCATTGGTGCATTGTACATTGCCAATAATATAAATATCAATCCTATTCTTCATGGCGGACACCAAGAGCGTGAACTCCGTGCGGGGACTGTAAATGTACCGGGAGCAGTTGGCTTGGGTAAAGCGTGTGAAATTGCTTGTCGTGATATTATTATCAATAGCCAAAAATTGCGTAGAATGCGTGACTATTTCGTTGATAAAGTGATGGAAAATATTCCTTATGTAAAATTAAATGGACACAAATTTCAAAGATTGCCTAATAGCATAAGTTTGTCATTTGGTATGGTTGAAGCAGAAGCGTTAATGATGATGTTAGACCTTGAAGGAATTGCGGTGTCAGTAGGTTCATCATGTAGTACTGGTTCAGTAGAGCCTTCAAATGTATTAAAAGCCATAAAGTTAAGTCCAGAACTTGCAGCCGGCACAATAAGAATCACAATACCTAAGAGCATTACAAAAGAGGATATTGATTATGTCGTAGAGAAACTCGAAGTGATAGTTAAGAAATTGCGCTCAATGTCACCTCTTACAAAATCAAGCATAGGAGAATTTGATAATGTATAACGAAGATATAATGGAAAGATTTGTAAATCCTAAATATGTAGGTATGATAAGGGGGGCTAACGGTATAGGTTCAGCGCAAGACCCAAAGACAAATGAAATGATTAAGTTTTATATCAATGTCAATGAAGATGCCGTTATAGAAGATGCGAAATTTAAAGCCTTCGGCTCACCAGTTGTTATTGCAGTAGCTGATGCCACAGCACAGATGATTATAGGAATGCCTATAGTCGAAGCAGAAGAATTAAACGAAGCAAAAATTCTAAATATGTTTATAGATATACCAGAAGAGAGAATGTACTCAGCATTTTTAGCAGTAGATGCTCTCAATGATACTATAGATGATTATGCAAAACGCTTGAGAAGACTCCAAAAGAAGTTGATGCAAGAAGATGCCAATTTAGAAAATGTGAAAGCAGACGACGATAGCGAGAATTTTGATAGAGATAATGATTATTATGATGAATAAAAAGCAATGCCTTGTGCATTGTTGAGAGTATAGACAATGGATTTTTCTAGGGAACTACCCGTTCCCTAGAACCTTTAGGGCAGGACAGTGTCCTGCACCTGTGGTCAAAGAGCACTTAATATTAAATTTTTAGGTGTAAAAACTTAAAAAATAAAGCTTTTTGCTTACGCAAAAAGTAAATATTAGTTATGATTTATTTGCTACTTGCAGTTAGTCTACAGCCTGAGCAATGCCTTGTGCATTGCTTTTTGTGTTTTAATTAAAAATTAAAAGGCTCTTTGTCAATAATGGAGGGTATGTGTATCTTGATTATTGATAATAGTATTTAATTAGTGTAATTTTGTCTATTGCCCCCCACGAATATTATAGAACCAATTAAAAAAGTTTGCAAAAATGCAAACTTTAAAGTACATAAAATGCAGTGACAAGGTATGCAAGGGTAACAGCCACTATAGCGACAGCTAGTGAGAAATATAACCAACGCCAAGCATTTTTCTTCTTCAAGAAACAGTTAAATGCGATGACAATAGCCGTGAGTGCCAATGCACAAGTTAAGAAACCAGTGAGAATTTGTGCACTTTGGTCTTTCATAAAGATTGTGCCTTCAAAATAGAAAATGTCGGAAAGGACTAAAATCAACCAGTTAAATGCTACACTGCCGACAATGCTTCCAACTGCGAGATTGAAGTTCTTTTTCTTTATAAATACAATTGTGGTAACAATTTCCGGTAGGGCAGTAGATAACCCCAAGAATAAAGCCCCCGCTAAATTTTTGTCTATCATATAATAATCTGCTAAAACATTTGTAATATATGTTAAACCTACTGCACAGATTATTAAAGCAATAGCACAAAGTACGAAGAACCATACTAATTGTTTTACAGAGTATTTGCTAACAACTAATGTATCAACCGTATTTTCTTTGTGGTCGCCTTTATTGAGAAATAACATAACTGTGTACAAAACAACTATAACAAGACTAATAGCGTTGACATTGATGCCCGGTATCATAAATGAATCTGGCAAGAATGCGTTAAGAAGAAGCACGATAGAAATAATTAAACTGACAATAGTAGTTATCAAAAATCTTTTATTAATGGTGCTTTCACTAAATGTTTTTGTGCAAGCTGCTATAAAGAAAGCCAATATTGCTAAATTTATAATATCTCCGCCTAAAATTCCACCGAAAGCAAGTTCTGGCTCTTTGATAAAACAAGCGGATGATAAAGCGGTAAATAAATCAGGCAGTGAAGTGACTACTGCCAAAACTAAACCGCCTAAAAAAACACTTGATATGCGAGTTCTCTTGTCTAATTGGTCTAAGATACTAGATAGAGCCACCGCACAAAAAATGACTAAAGCGGTCACAACGATATATATTATTATAAGCCACCACATATTAACTCCTAAAAATAAAGTAATAAAATTATATCATAAATATTTTTTTTATACAACTAAAAAGATTGCCAACCCATTACTTTTGGCATTTTAACTAAAAAACTATAGTTTTCACTATAGTAAATAAAAGGGGATAGACTAACTATAAAGGCGTTTCATTTCCTTTTCCATTTTACCTAAAATCTTTTTCTCTATTCTTGATATGTAACTTTGAGAAATATTCATCATATCAGCTACTTCTTTTTGGGTTTTTTCTTCTACGCCATTGAGCCCAAAACGCATAAGCATTATTTCTTGTTCGCGTTGTGGCAATTTTAAAATGACTTGCCATAAAATTTGTTTTTCTACGCCATTTTCGACATTTTTATAAACTATGTCATAGTCGGTAGCTAGAATATCTTGTAATAGTAATTCATTGCCATCAAGGTCTGCATTTAAAGGTTCTTCAAATGATACTTCAGTTTTGAGTTTTTTTGATTTTCTTAAAAACATCAAAATTTCATTTTCAATACAGCGTGACGCATAAGTGGCTAGTTTAATATTTTTGCTATTATTGAAAGAATTAATTGCTTTAATTAGTCCAATGCTTCCTACGCTAATTAAATCTTCCATATCTATATTGGTATTATCAAATTTTTTAGATATGTAAATTACAAGCCTTAAGTTATGTTCGATTAGTTTTTGCTTGGCTACTTCATTGCCATCACAAAGTTGTTGAATATAAAATTCTTCTTCCTCGCTTGAGAGTGGGGCAGGTAATTCAGAGCCAAAAACATAAAAGACAAATTCGTCTTTTTCTTGAAATAACCTTCCAGAAAATAAATCTTTAAAAAATTGTAATATTTTTTTAAAAAACATCTATACACCTCAATTTATTATGTTTGCACTTATAATTGCTTTAAAATCTTGCTTTGAATCAAATTCATATAATGCGATTCTAGCATTAAGTAAAGTGGTGTGATTGTCTAAGACAACAATTTTATCTACAAGTATGGTATCAAGAATTTTCGTTCCAGTGATAGTTTTGCATAGCAAATTTTGATAAGAAGATTCGTTCTTAAAATCTACATTGCCAAATTTGTTCAAAAAATCTTTTTTGCTTAAGAAAGAAATGGGCAACTTTGTTTTACCGTCAATGAGTTGATTCCCGCTGTCAATAAGAGCATTTAAAATTAAAGTGTGGCCTTGGTAAATCACGCTTATTCGTGTATATTTTTTCTTTGACTTAATTGATGCATACAAATTTTTACCAAGAATGAAGAAGATAAATATTGCTACAATTATTAAGGATACAGGGAAATCTGCCGAATATGTTACAGTACCATCAACGACTTGCATTGATTGTATGAAGCCTTGGAGTCCATAACATATGCCACCTAATAAAAATGTTAAAAAGAGAAAAACAAAGTAGGCTAAAAAGAATTTTTTAGCCTTAGTCCACTTAAATGCTACATAGGTCAATATAACTCCCATTAATAACTTTATGATGAATAACAACGCATTATGAATATTAATGTATGGCGTCAAGAATGCAAAGCCTACGCCAAGTATGCTTGATAATATCAACCTAAATGGCTTTATATCTAGTTTAAGTAATTTAGCAGTGCTGTAAAGGATAATAAAATCAATGATAAAATTATCTAAAATTACATATTCAATATAAACTATCATAATTCATCCATTAAAATTTTAGCATAGGAATTATGTAGCCACAAAAAAGAAAAATAATAAATAAATTACATTTAATTATTTTTTTGTCAAAATTACTCGTATTTGTTAAGTAAATTAATGCAAAGTAGATAGTTTGCTTAAATTAGGGTGAAAATATTTTGAATAAAAATTAAATTTTAGGGCAAAATGTCATTATTGAAGGGGTGCAAAAATGACATCTAAAATTGTCTTATGTGGGATTGACACAAGCAAATTGCCTAAATATACAGCAAAAGAACAACTTGATATGTTAAAAAGAATACAAAGTGGTGAAATTGAACTTAAAACCAATTTTATATATGGGAATTTGCGTTTAGTCTTAAGTGTAATGCACAGATTTTTGCCAAGATACCCGAATGCCGAAGATTTATTTCAAGTGGGGTGCGTAGGCTTAATAAAAGCAATAGATAATTTTGACTTAACATTAAACTTGCGTTTTTCTACCTACGCAGTACCAATGATTGTAGGTGAAATAAGACGCTTTCTCCGCGACAATAATTGCGTTCGTGTCACGCGAAGCCTAAGAGATTTAGCATATCAGGCATTAAAAGTGCGTGATAAATTAGAAGGGCAAATCCAACGCGAACCAAGTGTCGATGAAATAGCGGAAGAACTAGATGTCGAAGTCAAAAGTGTATCAATGGCACTTGAAGCCATAGCAGAACCGATGTCCCTTTATGACCCCATATATACAGACGATAGTGACGCTATATCACTTATGGAGCAAGTGAGTGATGAAAGCGAAGCGCATTCTAAATTTTCGACTTCAGTGTCCATAAGAGAAGCAATGAAAACATTGCCACAAAAGGAAAGAGAAATACTCATAATGCGCTACTTTATGGGGAAAACTCAAATAGAAATAAGTAAAGATGTAGGCATTTCTCAAGCACAAGTCAGTAGGCTTGAAAAGAATGCCTTGAAATCTGTCCGTAGAGCCTTGTAAATAAATGAAGACTACCATTTTGTAATGTGTAGTCTTTTTATAATTTTAATTTCTAATTATAAAAAAGATTATTTTTTTGTGAGAGAAAAATCACCATTAATATATAGTATATATAATAAGAATATATCTAGTAAGCGAAGAGTGAAGTTAATAAGAATATATCTAGTAAGCGAAGAGTGAAGTTAATAAGAATTATATCTAGTAAGATAAAGTTAGTTAATAAAAATATAAGGGGTGCTAAAATAAATGTTTAAATATAGTTAAATTAGTTGCATTAAAAAAAGACTATGTGATATACTAAAAATGTAAAAAGTATAATACATAATATTAGTACTACCTAGTAGTGATGATTTAAGGTCGAAATAAAAAGAGTAAATGCTTTAGCTTGTGATAGCGACTGAATAGGATTTGAATAGAGTACTAATAAATGTAAGATTATACAATAAATACTGAAGAAAGGAGCAAAGTACAATGTACAAGAGAAATAAAATAGTAGGGGGGGGGGGTAGGAAGTAGTCAAGGAACTACTATACAAAATACAACCACTTTAAATGTAGCACAGTCACAAAAGCAAGATAGTGTAAACGCTTGTGCGACAAAAGCACCAAACGCCACAAAAGTATCACAGTACATAGCATATAACGAACAGCAAAGTATAGATAATAAGAAAAAGCAAGCAATAAGTGATTATTGTATAAATAGTGGCGGTGTAGGGAAAGATAATAAAAGCCAAGTACAAATTGTGGCACAAACTAAGGAAGTGGTAAGCGACTTTCTAGAGAATAAAAAACAAGATACGCAAGATACAAGAGATTATAATGCAGGCGTCCAGCGTAGAAAAAAGGACGGCAAAGCAATGAGAGCATATAATCAGGTAAATAAACAAGGTACAGCAACGAAAGCACATACATATAGAACCGCTACACTACAAATAGTAATGTGGCTTTTAGTATTTGTCGCAATGTTTATCTTGGCATTCCAACCAATATTACAAAGTAGAAGTAATATGTCAATGGCGGGAGGGCCAACGAATGGAACATGGTATGATAATGCACCAGCCACAGTAATTAGTAATGGCAAAGCATTATTTACCGCAAGTGGTGTCAATGCCGATGTATTAATGGAACTATTAAATGCAGTGAATAGTTCATCAGTGTGGGGAAGCAAGACAGCCCCAGCAAGGGGTAGCAGTGTCACATACTTATCCGCAAAAGATTTTGGTAATTATGGCGGCCAAAGCAGTTGGGCAGACACCGCAAAAGGTAATGCACAAATAGTATTGAAACTATTGGACGATGAAGATGCTAAAATAATAGATAGTCAAGGGACTAGTTTAGTTGATGCCGAAACGGGACAAGAGGTCACAATGAGTGATGTATCAGCACAATATTGGCAAGTAGTATATCGTAGTACAAGTGCCAATGAAGATGTATTGACACTATATATGACAAACTCATATATGACAAATCAATTCAATCCAAGTTCAACAAGTGGCATATACAGGAA
>CALWAB010000069.1 GCA_944372745.1 uncultured Clostridia bacterium
AATACCGCACGACCAGATTTAGAGCAGGACTTTAACGAATTTAAACATTCAAATATTGCTAAAAGATACTTGAAGAAAGGCGGGAAGAGAGATATATTTTTAGGGAAAAGAGAATGTGTTGCTTATGTTAAAGAATGTGATTTTGATTGCGAAGAAAGTTTTTACAAAGATAGACCGGAAATAGACTTTGGCATAATGTTTCATAGTTTTGTTTATCCAAGTAAAGATAATAAGCAGTTAAAAGCAAATTTAAGTCGCATTGTTATGAAAAACGGTGTTATTGAATTTGATCGCCCAGAGAATTGTACTTTATCTAGGGTAGTGCGAGAAATGGAATATACTCCTACATTTACAGGGCTTGACTTTGTCGATAAATCTATAATGGATGAGGAGATGAATGTATGAGTGTTTGGGCTAAACTATACGAAACATATCCTAAAATTTTGTCAGATAAAGAAAATAATGACTTAAAAGATGTAGATAAATATTTATTGAGAGATGGACTAACTGTAAACAATTGTGGACTAGAAATTACACTAGATGCTAATTCAAATATTATTAATATGGCACTTATTCCTAAAGACAATCAAAAAACAATAATACCTGTGACGCCAGATAGTATTAAGCGTTCAGGGAGTACAGTAGCACCTAATCCACTTTTTGAAAAACTAGATTATATGGCAAGCGATTGGGATTTGATAATAAAAGATGATAAGTTATTAGAAAAGAATAATAGCTATGAAAAGTATAGTCAGTATATTGAAACATTGAGAAAGTGGGTTGAATTTTCGCAATTTCCACAAATTAAAATTATTTACAATTTTATTAAAAATACCAATTTGATTGAGCAAATTTTATCAAGGTTTGATATTAAAGATTTAATTAAAGTGTCTAAAAAAGATAAATCAGAAGAAGCGGAAGATGAGAGTATCGAAGAAAATAATGATAACCCAATTATTGAAGAAAGCATTAATAATGAATTAATAACATCTATCGAGAATACACAAAAGGATGAAGCACTTTTACTAAAAAATATTCAAATTGCAGGGAAAAATTTTAAAAAATTAGCAGATATATTTGTGAGATTTAGTGTTCAATATAGCGATACAGTTAGACCAGAAGTGTATTATAATAGTGATTTATTTAATGAGTGGTGTAAAACTTATAAGCAAATTTTAGGTTTAGAAGAACAAAGTGATTTAGACTATATTAGTGGAGATAATGAAATATTGCAATCTTATTTCCCTAAAAAAATTAGAAATCAAGGAGATGGTGCAAGGATAATTTCGGCAAATGATAAAACTATTAGAACATTTGGTGGGCGTTTTGAACCTAAAGTCCCAATGCAAGTAGCACCACTTGGGCAAAAATCAATGACACAAGCTTTGTATGCTTTAAGTTGGTTAATAAAAAATAATGGTGCTTTTACTTATGATGGCTTAGTCGTTTTAGCGTGGAGTATTGACTATATTAGAGAAGAAAATCTTTATAATGTATTTGCTCAAGCCAAAGATGAAAAAGGTAAATATGTTTTTAATTTAAATAGTAATAAAGCCATAGAAGCATTAGCATATTATGGCAATAGAAGTTCAAATTTAGATAAATTGACGGCGGAACATAAGGTTAATGTCTTAGTTTTAGATGGGGAATCTAAAGGAAGAATAGCAGTCACTTACTATAATGAGATAGACAGTACTATTTATTATAAGAATCTAGAAAATTGGTTTAAGACATTACAATGGCAATGGCTAAATTATGACACAAAAGAATTTGAAATTAGAACACCTAATTTTAGAAGTTTATTTGATTTATTGTACGCGGAAAACAAACAAGATAAGACATTGTATAAGCAATTTTATAAGCAAATTTTACCTTGTGTTGTTGAAGGCAAACAAATTCCTAAATATTTTGTGCAAAGGGCGTTTGAAAAAGTGCGTAAGCCAGAATCATTTAGAGATATGCAGGGAAAGCCTTCAAAGAATATGTGGCTTAATGCTATAAATATAGCTTGTGCAGTTATCAATAAATACAAAAAACAAAAGGGGAAATATATGAAATTAGACTTAGAAGAAAATGATAGAAGTTATTTATTTGGCAGGCTCTTGGCTTTAGCGGAAAAGGTTGAAAATGCTGCTACAAATTATGGCGGGCAAACGAATGCCGAAAGGCTTTTCACAAGGTTCACAATGCGTCCGGGACAAACATTCTCAACGCTTCAAAAACAATTAGCTCCATATTTTGATAAGTTGTATGGGCAAGGCAAAGCGGGACTTGCGAATTATTTCAAAAATGAAATAGCAGAAGTGCTTGATAAAATGAGCAAAGAAGATTTTGCAAGTAATAAAGGTGTAGATGAAATGTTCATACTTGGATACTATGGACAAAGGAATTACAGAGAAGATAAAAACATTGAAGAACAAAATGAAATACAAGGAGAAGAATAATTATGGAAAAATTACAAAATAAAATAGACTTTACATTGATTTTTGAGGTTAAGAATGCAAATCCTAATGGTGACCCATTGAATGGAAATCGCCCACGCACAAACATTGAAGATTTAGGAGAAGTATCTGATGTTTGTTTAAAGAGAAAAATTAGAAATAGATTACAACAAATGCAAGAAAAAGATAAAAAAGATGGGTACGATGTATTTGTTCAATCACAAGATGATGTGGATGATAATTTTAAATCACTTGCAGAAAGATTCAGTGATTTTGTTAAAGTCAATGGCTATAAAATTGATAAGAAAACACCTATGGAAAGTTTGCTTCAATTAAGAAATGCAATTAATAATCATTGGATAGATGTGCGTTCATTTGGACAAGTTTTTGCTTTTAATACAATCAAAGATTTTAGTATGGGTATAAGGGGTGCAGTATCTATTCAACCAGCGTTCTCTATAGACCCTATAGATATTGAATCTATTCAAATCACAAAATCAGTTAATAGTGACCCAACAGAAAGTGGTAAAAAGTCTGCTGACACTATGGGGACAAAACATCGTGTCAATTATGCACTTTATAGGACTAATGGCAGTATTAATCCACATTTTGCTGAGAAAAACAATTTTACAAAAGAAGATGCTGAAATGATTAAAAAGGCGCTTTCTACTTTGTTTGAAAATGATATTTCGTCTGCTCGCCCAGAGGGTAGTATGCGTGTTGTTAAATTGTATTGGTGGGAGCATAATACGCCATCTGGAGATATTCCTAGCATAGATTTGTTTGACTCAGTTAAAATTGAGAAAAAAGATGGAGTAGACATACCAACAAGTTTAGATGATTACACAATATCAAATGATATCAATAATAATGTAAAACTTGAAATGGTAGTTGATAAAAAATAATGGATTATGAAATCACTTTAAATAGTTTAGAACATTTTTGTTTTTGTAAATACCAATGGTGGTTAAACTACATAGAGAATGAGTGGATGGACAATATTCATACGACATTAGGGAATATTGTACATTCAAAAGTCGATGATAGAACTTTTATAGAAAATAGAAATGGAGTAGAAATTAGAAGAAGCGTTCCAGTATTTTCAAATGAGTTAAATTTATATGGCATAGCCGATTTAGTCGAATATGATAGAAATAAAGGACTAAAAATAAATGTAGTAGAATATAAAAAGGGTAAACCTAAAGATAATGGTGATGTACAAGACTTTGATGGTTTACAATTATTTGCTCAAATGGTTTGTTTGAAAGAAATTCATAAGTGTGAAGTAAATGGATATATCTTTTATGATTCTATAAAAAGACGAATAAAGCTGAAGGACGAACCTTATTTTAAAAATTTGTTGCTATTAATATTAAACGAAATGAGACAATACATAAAAAATAAAAGTATGCCACCTAAAAATATAGATAAGCATTGCAGGGCGTGTTCTGTCTATGAAATTTGTTTGCCTTATATTGGAGAGAAAAATGCGTAAATTGCTTAATACATTATATATAATGCAAGAAGACATTTATCTTAAATTAGATGGATTAAATATCATTGCTACAAAAGCAGGGAAAGAAGTAGCTAGAGTACCATTTTGCAATATAGAAAGTATTGTGTGCTTTAATTATATGGGATGTACTCCAGCACTTATGGCTAAATGTGCAGAAGAAGGGGTGAGTTTATCATTCGTCGCCCCCAATGGCAAATTTTTAGCAAGGGTGCAAGGAGCCATACGAGGCAATATTCATTTAAGGCGTGAGCAATTTAGGAGGTTAGAACAGAAAGAATTTTGTTTAAATTTAGCAAAAAAGAGCATAACTGCTAAGGTTACAAATACCAATAATTTTATCAAAAAGGCGAATAGAGAATACGATAATTTATCTATATTTTTAAATGATACTATAGACAAATTAAGCAATAACATAAATACAATAACACATGTTGATAATTTAGATACACTTCGTGGTATAGAAGGGGAATCAGCTAGAGAGTATTTCAATATATTTAAATATTTAATATTAAATAATAATTTCACCTTTAATACTCGTACAAAAAGACCACCATTAGATGAAGTCAATGCGTTGCTATCTTATTTATATACATTGTTAGCACTTGATTGTGAATCAGCCCTCGAAACAGTAGGCTTAGACGCATATATGGGGTATTTTCACACAGATAGGTCAGGCAGACCAGCTCTTGCTTTAGACATAATGGAAGAATTTAGATGTTACTTAGTGGATAGATGTGTATTAAATTTAATTAATTTAAGAAAAATCAGTCCAAATCAGTTTGAAAAAGAACCTACAGGTGCTGTGCTTATGAATGAAGATGCAAGAAAAATAGTCATCAATGAATGGCAAGCAAGGAAGAAAGAAGAAATTATACATCCTATATTAAAAGAAAAAGTACAAGTTGGTTTGTTGCCTTATATTCAAGCAAGATTGTTGAGTAAATATATTAGAGAAGAGATGGAAGAATATACTCCATTTGTAATTAAATTATGATGATTATAATATCCTATGATATAGCAATTACATATAAGAATGGTGCATCCAGATTAAGAAGAGTATCAAAATTGTGCCAAGATTATGGCACGCGAGTACAAAACTCAGTGTTTGAGTGTATAATTGATAATCAAACCTATATAAAACTAAAAGCTGATATTATTAAAGAAATTGATGCAAAAGTTGATAGTGTACGCTTTTATGAGTTAGGAAATAAATTCAAGGGGCATATTGTGCATGTAGGAGCTAAACAAATTTGGGATTTAACGGATACGCTTATTATATAAGCGCGAACCGTAAGCTAACATAAAAAAATAAATATAAGAAATTTTTTCCGCCTCTATATGTGGGTGTGAGATGAGTTAAAAAACAAAATATTGTATAAAAGCCGTCTCACCTCGCAAGAGGTGAGTGAATTGAAACTACCCGTCAAATTCGGAGCTTCTGAACCAGCAGGTCTCACCTCGCAAGAGGTGAGTGAATTGAAACTTACGATGTTTCTAGCGGCGATATTATACCTTGTGTCTCACCTCGCAAGAGGTGAGTGAATTGAAACACTCATTTGGTGATTATATCACCAAAGGCGAAGTCTCACCTCGCAAGAGGTGAGTG
>CALWAB010000070.1 GCA_944372745.1 uncultured Clostridia bacterium
TGTAAAAACGAAAAAGGAGTTATGGGTTATGAATAAAGTTTTACAAGTAGTGGGTGCAGTGGCACTCAGCGGTGCAATAGCATTTGGGTTTGTAGGTTGTGGCGAAAATCATAAATATTCAGATGAAGAATATTATTCAAAAATGATATCTGCAGTTCAATATACGCCAAATAAAGATTACACAATAACAATGAATAATAGTACGACAATGCCTAATCCATATGCTTCTGATAAGTCAACTATGACAAATAACCTTAAATCAATAAAAGTTTATACTGATGCGGATAAAAAGTCATATATGATTGAAAAGACGACGATGAGTGTAGGAGATATGGAACAATCCAGCCAGTCAGAGAAATGGATACAACAAAGTGGGGATAAGTATGTATCTTATAATAAGAATACCAATATCCCTAATACATCAACTTCTACAGAAGAAATCGAATATAGTGCAAAATATGTATCCCCAGACCACGCTAAAATGATGGGGGCATTATTGTTTTCTGATGACAATACAGTTGCAAATCCCGTGATGCCTACTTATGAAGAATTCAAAGAGTCAATGAATGAAAGTTGTGAAGAAATTATATCAGAAACGGGTATTACAGGTGAATTTGATACTAAGATAAAATTTTCCACTAAAAAAAGTGTACATAAACTTGATATTTTCGCTACATTGAATACTACTATAGAAGGGCAGGATGTAGCAGTCGAAATTAGTTATGTAATTGATTTTACAGATACAATGTTACAAAATGTTGATATGTATGCAAGTGTGACAACCAATGCCGAGAAAATGTTTGCGGTCAGTAATAACTTATCGATTAAAGAGAGTTTTGATAAGAGCCTTTACAAAAATTGTCCAGTTAGCGAATTTGCAGATACAGAAATTGAAGATAGTTACACTGTAATGTATATTGTTATGGTTAACAATTCCGCACATTTTCCCGGGAATTGTGCGTATAATATAAATTTGCAATCTGCTTTAAATGATACATATCCTATAAATAATTTTGCAGATTCAGTCAATATTGAATGGTACTACGACAAAGATTATACAAAGCCAGTTGGAACCAATGATTTGACAAAGTCATATAACATTGCTTATTATGCGAAGATTACACCCCAAGACGGCTACGCACTAATATTATATAGTGGAGAACATAATGATATTTATGTAACTAATACAATGGGTGAATATGAATTACCTTCTAAAGGTTATTTTCCTTCTCCTTCTAAAGATTATATAAATATATATAATGGTCAAGAAGTGACATCAATTAACCTTGAAGCAGGTCAAACATATATTATTACAACTAAATATATGACAGAGTAGAATGAATGATGTCAGTAGTAACATAACTACTGACATTTTTATTGACACATTATGATGAACATAGAAATATATTTAGTTTAGGCTATGTTTTTAAGGTAAAGGTAGATTTATTATTTAGGAAATTTTAAAATTTATAAGATTATCAATTCTAATTCATTGAAAAAATTAAATTAATATGTTATAATCAAATTGTAAAAACGAAAAAGGAGTTATGGGTTATGAATAAAGTTTTACAAGTAGTGGGTGCAGTGGCACTCAGCGGTGCAATAGCATTTGGGTTTGTAGGTTGTGGCGAAAGTACAAAGTATTCGGATGAAGAATACTATTCGAAATTGCTTACCGCATCTCAATATGTTCCACAAAATGATTACACAATGATAATGGATATGACATATGAAATGCCAACAGGGTCTTCTCAAGGTCAAATGTTAACAATGAAGTATTCAACGAATATGTTGTATACATATGACGATTCTAGCAATAAATTTTATTCTCTTGCACAAGAGATTCAAAGTATGGGGAATCAATCTCAATCAACTAAGGTAGAGAATTGGGTGCAGCAGGGCGATGAAAGATTTATCTCATATACTAAAGAAACTGAAATAGCAAATACTGGAGCAGAATCACAGACAACAAGTACTTATGAGGCATACGAAGTATCTAGTGACCACGCTAAAATGGGTTTGATAATGGAAGCAATGGAGGAAAGCACAGCAATGCTTGAGACTCCAGCGACATTTGAAGAATTTAAGGCTAGCCTAGGTGCAATGTTTGATGATATGTTGGGCGAATACGGAGTAGCTGGTGATTTAGATACAAAAACTAAATTTTCAACTAAAAAAGATGTTCACACCTTGGATGTCGATGTCACAATGAATATAGAAATGCAAGGCCAAACAGCGAACGCTAGTATGAATTATGTAATTAATTACACTGACAAAATGCTCGAAGGTGCTATAGTTAATATGAATATAGAAGTAAATGATACTAAAATGATTTCTGTAGCAGCAGATGTTTCAGTTAGTGATAGTTTTGATAGCAAAAATTATGTAGAGTGTCCAGTTAGCGAATTTGCTGATACAGTCGTTGAAGATAATTATTCAGTATCATTCTATGTTAATTTAAATAATTTGACAAATTGTTATGGAGGCGGTTTGCAATACAAAGGCAATATAGTAGAAAAATTGATAAATTGGAGCAATAATACAGGGTTGTCAGTAGGTGCAGATATTGAATGGTATTATGACAAAGACTACTCACAAACAGTAGGTGCTGAAGATTTAGCAAAATCTTACAATCGTACATATTATGCTAAAATTACACCAAAGGCAGATTATGCAATTATAGTTTATACAGGCGATAATTCTGGCAATATAGTAGCCACATCGTCATTAGGCGAATACACATTCTCTAATAGTTATTATACATATAAATATAATGGAGAAGTCGTTACATCTATTACGCTTGAAGCAGGTAAAGTATATTTAGTGGATACAGTTTATAATAACTAACTTTTGAAAAAAAATCAGTAGTGATACTGATTTTTTTTAGACTGTAGACAAATAGGTTTATTTAGGGGATTTCATCCCCTATGACCCTAGAGCAGGACACTGTCCTGCACCTGTGGTCTTGGTGTGTTAACCTTGCCAACTTCAGTACTAAAAACAACAATAAAATATATCTTTGTGCTTTCGCACAAAGTATAATTATTTAGTACTTAAGTTGTGTCTAGGTGCTCACTTGAAGCCCAAGGCAGTGTACCTTCACACTTACTTTGTTGCGTAGTCTTAAGTTTAAGCTAGTACTTATTTGGGATGTTCTTTTAAAGTAAAGACCAATGGTGTTGCGTAAGTTAACTTGACCTGTGGTCAAAAAACACATACAATTTTACTAAAGTATTATTTATTGCAAAAGTAAACTTTAGTAATTAGGATTTTGCAATTATTTATCACAATATAAACTAATTTATTTTTATTTTTACACAATACAAACATAAAACGAATTTGTGTTAAATAATCTAATAATCAATGTTAATTTAAATTTAATATAAAGTTTAGTTATAAAATAAATAGAAATAATATAGCAACTAAAGTTAATTTGATTAACTAGACAATTTGTCTAGTGTAAAGTTTTTTACAAGAGTATGTGTTAAAATTTAATTGTGTTTAAAGACAAGTTAAAGGAATTGCGGAAAGAAAGGGGGTTAACACAAAAGCAGGTGGCACAAGCAATAAATGTGGTTGAAAGTTGTTATGCGAATTGGGAACAAGGACGCACTGAACCATCTATTGCTATGATTATAGTTCTATGTAAATTTTTAAGTACCACACCCAATGAATTATTTGAATTTGAATAATTTTATTACATTTTTTAATTTGTCTAGTTTTTATAAGGTGAGGTTATGTATAAGGCAAAAAAGAAATATTATTTTAGTATATTAATTACTATATTTTTAGCATTAATTTTTTCTGTTTTATCTAAAGTGATTATTGTGAATAATTATGTAGTGAAAGCGGCACCAGATTTTGGGTGTGAAATAACAGATGTTGATATTTCTTAATAGATAAAAATATTATGATATACAAATATAATTTATACAAATATAATACAAATTAGTTTTAATATTTTTCATTGCCTTTATATGTTATGTAATGAACATTTATTGAAAATAGTAA
>CALWAB010000071.1 GCA_944372745.1 uncultured Clostridia bacterium
GGAAAGTATAGACCAAATGCAACAGGCTCAAAAAGCAGAGGAAACTCAAAAAGATAGCAAGAAAGATAAGAAAAATAAAAAGAATAAAAAATAAAATTAAAAGCCATTTATGAAGGATTGAAACTTCTATAAGTGGCTTTTTTATTTTAAAATATTTACAATTCAAATATACTATGAACATAATATAAATTTTAACTAAAATAAAATTGTTGTGAAAAAATTATCTTCTAATAAAAAAAGATATGAAAAATTCATATCTCAGACTATAGACAAACTGCAAATAGAAAAATCAATAAAATTGTATTAAACTCAAAACGAAAGCAAAAAGCAGGTGGGATGCCTCACCGTGGCGTGGTCTTTGGTAAGTACATAGTCACAACTTAGGTACTGGCGCAACACTAGTAGTCTAGGTTGAATACCTATATACAACTTAGTACTAAATAATATAATTTGTGCGAAAGCACAAAGATATAATTTATTGTTGTTTTTAGTACTAAACTTGGCTAGAATACTTCCCAAGACCACAGGTGCAGGACACTGTCCTGCTCTAGGGTTCTAGGGGATGAAATCCCCTAGAAATTCCTTTTGTTTAAAGTCTGGGATATAAAAAATTAATATCTTATTTTGTTAAAATAGATTGCATAGCGTCGTATTGTACCTTTTCACAAATTAGTTTAAACTTAGCATCTTGCATTTTGTTGCCACTTTCACAATTATAAGTGTTTTTAATGCTTTCAAAAAGTGCTGTTTTGCTACTGCTTAAAGTGCTGTCGTTAAGGTCTTTGTAAATATCATTTAATATTTTTTCTTGATTTTTTTCTTGGTTAGATTCAATGACCATTCGTACTAAGTTTGCAAAATATATTTTGTCTTTTACTGCGGATGTTAGCCTTTCACCCCCTAAAACTTTTAATTCATTGGTAGATTGACCAGTGCCTAACATCCTAATGTAGATTTGAGAAAATCTATCAATTTCATCTAATGTCATTTTTTGCATAATTATTCTCCTAAGTGCAAGTATTATAACACAATTTAAATTCTTTGTAAAGATATATATTTAAAATAATAAGTTTATTGACACAGACTAGGGGAAGTGAGTTATGTTTTGCTGTAAAAGATAATAAGAAAGCAATTATTAAATTTCATATCTTTTTGTTTTTGCAATAAGATTTATATTATTTGTTATTATAAAATAATTGCAATTTAATAAATTTAAAGCAATGTAGTTGATTTTATAGAGTATAGTCTATAATTTTGAAAGTAATGCTAAGTATTGCTAAGACATTTGTCAATGATTGGAGCCAAGAAAATTGTAGTAAAAAAGTAAATAGGGGTTTAATAGGTGCAAAGACATTTTAGTATCTTTTGACAATCACTAATACATAGATTTTTTAAGAAATTATTGAGAAACTATTACAATAGTACCATCTATCCAAGAATCAAAGAAAGAAGTTAATGGCATATTTGAAGCACTTTCAAAGGCAATAGTTAGAGTTTCTTTTGTAACAAATTGCATTTGATTGTCACTATAGAATTGTTTTAATCCTTTCATAAAATCATTGTCGCCTATGAGTTGCCTTAAGTTATCAAACATCAGTACTGATTTTACATAAGCCATATAAGTGTACTCTGGTTCAGTATTATAATCAGTTAATTTTCTATCCATAGATGTGTCGAAATTGTCAAATAAATCTCCATAAATTTCAGCAAAAAGCAAGTATGATTTTAAATCATTTCCCACAATTTCTTGACGCGTCATCTCGTATTCAGGATTGTTCTCATAGAATAAGATACAAGAATACTCTGCTAGTCCTTCGTCTATGTATCCATTCTCGTTTTGATTGTCCCCAACTACGCCATACCACCACTGATGTGCTATCTCGTGTACAATGACATTTGTGTATTCTTCATAACTTTGCAAGTCATCTGAAATAAATACTATATTAGGGAATTCCATTCCACCATGTACAAAACTTGTTTCTACCACATTGAGTACATTATAAGGATATTTTCCAAATAAATCATTAAATGTAGATACTGATTTTATAGCGGTTTCTAAAGATTTTTCAGGTTGTGTGTCGCTATGGTAATAATAGTTAATATTTATTCCATCTACCTTATCACTTATGGTTTTAAAATTTTTTGATATACTCATAGCGAAATCTCGCACCGCCTGTGCTGAATATGAGTAGGTAGTCTTGTCGTCACTACTTTCTTTCTTTTCTAATTCTCCAGTACTTGCCACTACAAAGTCATTTTGTAGTGTAATTTTTACTTTATAATTAGATATATTTGAGTAGAAAGGGTCGCCATTGTATGAATATGGGGAAGTATCAAATGCACCATTTTCATATACGCAAGCAATAGGGTAGAAATTGCCTAGATTTATGGCACTATCAGTATATCCAAAACGGTGTTTAATATTGGGTATAGTGACATCAAATTCAAATGAAATAGTCGTGCGCGAATTAGGATATAGTTGACTTGTCAAAGGTACAATGAGTATGTCTTCATCTTGCCCACCTATGCTAAATGTGACATCCTTGTCATTTACTTTGACATTTTTTACTTGAATACTGCCGTAACTTTCGCCATTAATGTACGCGTCATTCATCCTTTGTTCGCTGACAGGTTTAAACTTTGCTCCTTCACGAAAGGCATTTGGATAAAGGTGAAAGAATACTTCATTTAGAGTATCTTGACTTGAGTTTATGTAATCTACTTCAGCACTACCAAAAAGACTCTTTGTGTCATCATTATAAATGAGTTCCATATTGTAATTTGTGGCGTCTTTGCTTGCTATTTTAATTATATTATTTGTGCCACAAGAAGAAAATGCGAATACGCATATTAATGCAATAATAACAACGCTTATTGCACCATAAATAGTGTAACGAATTTTTTTAGACATAAAATGCTCCTAAAATAAATTTATGAAGCAGTTAAGCCATTTATAACTAATCTTTTTTGCTTACATTATATTGCGTTTACGATAGAATAAACTCAACTTGTTTGACAAAATATCTAATATGTAGTAAAATATATAAGCAATTTAAGCGATTTTTTTATTTATTTAAAGTGTTATAAATAGGAGAGAAAAATGAAATACACATCTAAAGAGATAATAGATACTTTTTTAAACTTTTTTAAGGCAAACGGGCATACTCAAATTAAAAATTCAAGTATAGTCCCTGAGAATGACCCAACCTTGCTATTTATTAATGCAGGTATGGCACCAATTAAAAAATGCTTTACAGGTGAAGAACAACCAGTTAGCAGAAGAATGTGCAATATTCAAACTTGTATTAGAACTAATGACATTGAGTCAGTGGGAGATAGACATCATTTGACAAGTTTCAATATGTTAGGGAGTTGGTCTATAGGTGATTATTTTAAAGAAGACGCCATTAAATATGCGTTTACATTACTTACTGAAGGCTTTAAGATTCCAAAAGAGAAATTGTATGCTACAGTATTTAGCGGGGATGAAGAATTGGGACTTCCAGCAGATGAAGAGAGCATAGGTTATTGGGAACAAGTAGGCATAGACCCAAGCCACATTATCAAATTGCCGTTTGAAGACAATTTCTGGAGAATGGGCGATGGGGAAGGTCCTTGCGGACCTTGTACAGAAGTCTTTTATGACACAGGTGATGAACACGGTGATAGTTATGAAAAGACTGGTTATTTCGACACAAAGAAGCGTTATCTAGAAATATGGAACGCAGGCGTATTTATGCAATACTATCAAAATCTTGATAAAACATATTCACACTTGAAGTTTAAAAGTGTGGATACAGGTTCAGGGCTTGAAAGATTGCTACTTACATTGAATGGACTTGAAACAGTTTACGATACTGAAATATTTGTCGACATAATGAATTACCTTAGGGAAAATTGTAAAAATCCTAATGAAAGAAGTTTGAGAATAATATGTGAACATATTAGAACAAGCGTAGTTATTTTAAATGCAAAGGTAGAACCATCAAATGTCAAAGCGGGTTACATTTTAAGACGCCTTATGCGTAGAGCATTGCGTCATTTGAGGACAATAGAAGCAGATGACAATATGTTTGAAATAATTGCGGACAAAACTATTGACAATATGATTAAGACTGGGCTTGCACCAGAATGGAATTTCACAAAACAAGAGTTATTAGATAAATTTAAGGCAGAACAAGACAAATTCAGCAAAATGTTGTCACAAGGGCTAAAGGTATTTAATGAATATATTGAAGATTCACAAAATATTGTGAATGGATATTTGAAAGAAGAACTTGTATTTAAATTATATGATACTTTTGGTTTCCCATTTGAAATTACTCAAGAACTTGCAGAAGAACACAATGTGAAAGTTGATGAAGAGAAATTCAATGTTTTGCTTGAGCACCACAAAGAAGAATCTCGTGGAGCAAACACAGCAGTGTTCAAATCAGGCTTAGCTGACCACGACCCTGAGACAGTCAAATTGCACACTGCTACACACTTATTGCACTCGGCATTGAGAAGAAAATTCGGCACAGATTTACATCAAATGGGAAGTAATATCACACCTGAGCGCTTGCGTTTTGACTTTAATTTCCCACGCAAATTGACTGAAGAAGAAATCAAAGAAATAGAAGACGATGTAAATTCCGTGATTGCTAAAGGTATAGATGTCGTTCGTGAAGAAATGACTCCTGATGAGGCAAAGCATAGCGGAGCAATAGGGTTATTTGACAATAAGTATGGGGACAAAGTGTCGGTTTACACAATAGGAGATTATAGTAAAGAAATTTGTAGTGGTCCTCATGTCAATAACACAAGAGAATTAGGTCAATTTAAAATAAAGAAAGAAGAGAGCAGTTCTGCTGGCGTTCGTAGAATAAAAGCAGTGCTAGAAAATAAATAAGTAGGAATATAAAATGGAAGAAAATAAATTTGTAAAAAATGAACTAGATATACTTAAATTTTGGGAAGACAACGACTGTTTTCGCAAACTACAAAATAAAAATAAAGGAAGAAAGGCTTATCGCATAGTAGACGGACCTATTACCGCTAATAACTCTATGCGTTTGCACCACTGCTGGGGTAGAACTATAAAGGACGCATTCATCAAATATAAATCAATGCGTGGATACTCTTGCCATTATAGAAATGGTTTTGACGGACAAGGACTCTGGGTAGAAGTTGAAGTTGAAAAAGAATTGGGGTTCAAGGGCAAAAGAGATATTATCAATTATGGTATGGACAAATTTACGACTGCTTGTGTAAACCGTGTTAGAAAGTATTCTAAAATTATCACTGAGCAGAGCAAACGCCTAGGTCAGTGGATGGATTGGGACAACTCATATTACACACATACAGACCAAAATATTGAAGGTATATGGTACTTTTTGAAGGTTTGCCACGATAAAGGCTGGATAACACAAGCAGATAAACCAATGCCTTGGTGTCCTAGATGCGGTACATCTTTGTCTGAGCACGAAATGAGTGGTTCATACAAAGAAGTGGAACACGAATCAGTTATTGTTAAGGCATATATCAAAGAATTAGATTGCGATATATTGGTATGGACTACTACACCTTGGACTTTGACAGCGAATATTGCATTAGCAGTGAACCCAGAACTTGAATATGTGAAGATAGAGTATGAAGGCGGCAAACGCCCACTCATTTTAGCAAAAAATGCTTTATCACATATCAAAATGAATAGACAAGTAGTAGATAAATTTAAAGGTGAAAAGCTTTTAGGTTTGCACTTTGAAACATTTTTCCCAGATTTGCCTTGTCAACAAGGTATAGAACACAAGATTATACCTTGGGAAGATGTACTTGCAGATGAAGGAAGTGGAGTGGTGCATATTGCTCCGGGGTGTGGTGCAGAAGACTTTGAATTGTCTAAGAGATTTAATTTGCCAGCGATATGTCCTATAAATGAAAATGGCGATATTTTGGAAAATTATGGCGTCTTTTCAGGAATATATGCTGGAGATGTCGCACACCTTGTCTTTGACGAATTGAAAAAACAAGATAAATTCTTTATGACTGAAATGCACACGCACAAATATCCTATTTGTTGGCGTTGTAAGACACAAGTATTCTTCCGTTTGGTGCGTGAATGGTTTATAAAGACGGACGAAATAAAACCACAACTTTTGAAAGTAATCAAAGATGTAAAATGGATGCCAGAATATGCAGGTAAGAGAATGGAAGATTGGCTCAATAATATGGGCGATTGGAATATTTCAAGAAGTAGATTCTATGGCTTGCCATTGCCATTCTATCCTTGTCCACACTGTGGCAAACTCACAGTTGTTGAAAGCAAGAAACAACTACAAGAATTGAGCGGACAAGATTTGAGTGGGTTAAAAGAATTGCACCGTCCTTATATAGATGAAATAGAAATAAATTGTCCACATTGTGGGCATAAAGTCCAAAGGGTAAAACAAGTGGGTGATGTATGGTTGGATGCAGGAATTACACCATTCACGACTTTAGGATATTTTGAAAATAGAGAAGAATGGGAAAAACAATTCCCAGCAGAAATAGTCATTGAAATGCGTGAACAAATAAGATTGTGGTTCTATTCTCTGTTGTTTATGAGTGTGACACTTACAGGTCGTGCCCCTTATGAGAAAGTGCTCAGTTATGGTGCAGTAGTTGCAGAAGACGGTAGCAAATTCTCAAAATCTTCTGGTAATTCTGTGCAGTTTGAAGATGTAGCGGAGAAATTGGGGGCAGACGCAGTGCGTTACTTATTCGCAAGTGCTACAACCGCTAATGATGTCCGTTTCTCAATGTCGCTATGTGAAGAAGCACGCAGAAAGATGTTGCAATATTATAATGCGTTCACATTCTTTGAGACTTATGCTAATATAGATAAGTCTAAATGTGATGGCGTATTTAAGAGCGAAAACTTGCTCGACAAATGGTTGTACGCTAGAACAAATGCTTTTGCAAACTTTGCAACGACTTGTTATGACAATAATGATACAGTGAATATAACTAAAGAATTTGAAAAATGTATGGATGATATATCTAATTTCTATATTCGTATCAATCGTAGGCGTTTTTGGAAAGATGGTCTTGAGCAAGATAAAATAGACGCGTACAATAGTTTGTATATTTCGCTCAAGACAATTTCGCAAGTTATGGCACCAATTATTCCGTTTATGACAGAATACATTTGGCAGAACTTGGTTAGAAAATATGGTACAGCTGAAGAGAGCGTACTATTGAGTGATTATCCAGTTGACTTGCCAGTCGATGAAAAGATATTGCAAGAATGTAGTGTCGTGCGTGAAATAATCACAAATGCTTTGAGTCTTAGAAATCAAGCACAAATAAAAGTAAAGCAACCTATTAAAACACTATATATAGATAGCCAATATTTGCAGGTATGTGAAAAATTTGAAAGCGTAGTAAAAAGCGAGTTAAATGTCAAAGAAATTATGTATCTTGACGATTTTAACACTTTATGCTATCAAAAATTGCACCTTAACTTCAAAAATGCGGGTGCTAAACTCAAAAACCGCGTAAATGACGCAAAGAATATGATAAATTCATTATCAAAAGAACAAACAAATAGTGTGCTTCAAGAGTTAAATGACAAAGAAAGTGTTCATTTTGACGAATTTGATGTAGATTTCACAAAGGATTTCTTCGACATAGAACACATTTATAAGGAAAATATTTTAGCTACAACTGAAGGCATCAAAGTGGCTATTGACATAAGTCAAACTGAAGAATTAGAGAAAGAAGGCATTTTGCGTGAACTTTTGAGACATTTGCAAGTGCTTCGCAAAGAAACTAATTATGATGTTGCAGATAGAGTAAAAATTGAACTCAAGACTAATGACGAACTTATGCAAGGCATCATAGACGACAATAAGAAGTATATTGAAGATGAAACATTAAGTTCTTTATGCGAATTGAATGAATTTGATGCTGAAAGAGAAATCAACATACGCGATAGAATTGTTGTGGCTAAAATAAAAAAGTAAAATGGGGGCAAATCTTGAATAAGAATGAAGACATAGTAAATAATGTGCTTGTTAACTTATTTAATGGTATATTATTTACTGAAGAAAAAAATCTAAAACAGAAGTTAGGAAATACTTTGTCTATGAAAGATATACATATTCTTTCTGCCATAGACAAATGTAAAACAGATGCCACAGCAGGTAATGTAGCAAAAAATCTCTATATTACTTTAGGGACACTCACCACCGCTATTGACAAATTGGTTGATAAAGGGTATGTCATTCGTCAAAAGGGAGCACAAGATAGAAGAAAGATATATTTAGTATTGACTGATGAAGGTAGACGCGTAAATTCTGTACATGAAAACTTTCACAAGGGTATGGCAGAAGAAGTTTTAAAGGAACTTACGGCAAATGAACAAGAAATTTTAATAGAAACACTAAAAAAAATAGAACACATTTTTGAGTTAAAAGATTGAGGATAAAATGGATAGAAAGGTCGCATTAATCGGTTGTGAAGATTACAATGAAGAAAAAGTTTATCAAGCAGTTTTAAGGGTAGTAAACGAATTAGGTGGTATAAATAAATTTGTTCAAAGCGGACAAAAGGTAGCAATCAAAGCAAACTTACTTATGAAGGCCACACCAGAAAAATGTGCAACTACGCATCCAAGTGTTGTGAGTGCCATAGGTAGACTTTGTAAAGAAGTGGGTGCTGAAGTCACTATTGTTGATAGTGCTGGTGGACCATATAACGCTATGTATATGAATTCTATCTATAAATCTTCAGGGATGCAAGATATTGCAGAAAAAAACGGTTTCTTGCTCAATCAAAATTTTAATTATGTTAGTGTAGAGTATGAAAATGGTGTTGTGGGGAAAAAGTTTGATATTTTGCAAACACTTTATGACGCGGATGTCATAATCAATGCGTGCAAGTTAAAAACCCACGCATTTGCAGGCTTTACAAATGCAGTCAAAAATATGTTTGGAGCAATTCCGGGACTAACAAAGGTGGAAATGCACGGAAAGTATCGTGATATTGACACATTTTGTGATTTTCTCTATGATATAGTGGGTTACTTTGGGGATAAAATAGCATTACATATAAGTGATGCTATAGATGCTATGGAAGGTGAAGGGCCAAGCAATGGTACACCGCGTCACATAGGAGTGATTACGGCGTCACAAGACCCAGTAACCCTAGATATAGTGGGTGCGAAGTTAATAAATGCAGATATAGATAAGATGCCAACGCTAATGAAAGCGAAAAGTAGAAAGTTATATGAAAATGCTGACTGTGAAATTGTGGGCGAAAGTCTAGATAATTATATTGTCAAAGATTTTGATGTAATAGAGCCGAATATAAGAAAACCTTATGCCAACTATGTCCCACAATGTATGCAAAATTTTGTTCATAAAGTGATGACTCAGCGACCTAAGATAAATCAAAAGCACTGTCGCGGATGTAGAAAATGCTTTGAACATTGCCCAGTGAAAGCCATTTCAATGGTAGATAAAAATGGTAAAAAGGTGGCTAGCATTGATTATAATAAATGTATTAAATGTTTTTGTTGTCAAGAATTATGTCCGTTTGGAGTAATAAAAATTAAATCTGGTATTATTTATAGGGTGGTACACGCCAATAAAAAGAAAAGGAGTTGACTTTTATGTGGTCAACTTTTTTATTTTTGGTTAAAAATATAAAATTAATTTTTGTAATTAAATGAATTTAAGCACATTTAGTATATAATGCAAAATTATATACAAATGTCGTTGTCAAAATGTACAAAAATTGTCTAATTAACACAAAAATATTGACATTATTTGTAGAATTTTATATAATAAACTTACATAGTATATATATTAATATATATACTATTTTTGTGAATTTAAACGCTGATAGCGTATTTTATATATAGTTTTGCGAAACTTAATAGGGAGAATTATGAGTAAGAAGGGAACAAAGGTTTCTAAACCTTTTGAATTCAATAGAAAGAGCATTATATTGCTCATTGTTATATCTTTGGCGGGGATACTGACGGGAGTATTTGTGGGCGGTTTCTTCATAGGTGTAGATGTGCCAGAATATGGAAGTTATGACGAAGCAAGTCTTCGCGATGATGTGGAGAAATTGTCAAATGATGCACAGGGCAGATCACCATCTCGATATAAACCTTATGAGATATTTGAAATAGCAGAATATAGATTATTTACTCACGGAAGTGTACTAGTCAATACAGAGGGTGCGGTAGCTACCATAGCAAATCAAAGAATAGCGGGAATAAAGGCTTATGAAAATGGTGACTTTTTCAAAGAAAACATAAGTGCAGGAATCAAAAATGTTGGTGAACGCACATATTTTACAGAAGGCACCGACACTCTCACTTGTTATGAAGCAAGTTCAGTAAAGGATATGGTAGCATCATATAAGTCGCCAACGACTCGCACATATGATGAATATTGTGAAATAAATGGAGTGCCTATTGATTCATTTGTTGCATATATAGTATCAAGCAAAACTGTATTAAATCAAGATGCACAAGCAGAAAGAATTACATTAGAAAATGGTGAAACTGGGTATCAATTTGTATTGCAGTTACATCCTATTTATAGTGTCTTAAATTATGTATATCAAATGCAAAACTTATCACAATTACCAAGTTTGCCAGTCTTTGCAGATGTCACACTTACGGTAGTTGTAGATGAAGAATTTAGATTTATAAGCGTAGAAACGCTAGAGCATTACACAGTTAATTATATGGGGATTAATGCTTCATGTACAGGAACATTGATTGAAAAATTCCAATATGGACTCACAAACATTATACCTGAAACTGTAGTTGCTTAAAGCAGGGGTTAAATATGAGTAAAATTATAGCATATATATCCACCTATATACTTATGATATTCATAGGTATAGGTGGAGTATTCCTATTTACAGATAGGTCACCAGCATCGCAGGCAGTCATTACGCCGAGCGAACCATCTACTATGGATAAAATGGTCACTGCCTTGACTTCGTCGAAGTCTATGAGTGTAGGCGGTGAATTTGACATATCTCAAAATGAAGAAAATTGGGCGAAAATTTCGCTTGATGTAGACTTAAATATGTTAGATGGCTTTAATGAGTTATCTATACAAGGTAATTTAGGCATATCTAAGCAAGATAGTAGAGTAGATATAAATTTTGTGTATGTTGATAATCAAGTATATTTATCAATGCTAGGGGCTAAAATGGTAGTTAATACCGCTGACTTTAGCGATTTAGTGGGTTTACTTTCGTCTTTGATAAAAACTGTAGTACCTGAGTTTGACTTGAGCAGTATGTTAGACTTAGCGGCACTGATGGATTTAATGAATGGATTGCAAGAAACACAAGGCGAAGATAATATTACATTAACACTTCCTACAGATTTAGGAGACATTAGAATTGTCACAGACCTAGACTATAAAATCAAAGAAATTTCTATACCTAATATAAAAATAGATACGCTTTTAGTTGTCCCTCAAATATCTTTGTCAACTTTTGACGAATTTCAAAATATTGCTGAACCAAGTGACCCAAATAGTTACGATAATATCAGTGAAGAAATAAATCTTTTAAAAGCGGTTATTAATACATTAAGTAATAACTTTGTGGCACAAGGAAGTTACACAGACTTTAATCTCAGTATGGTCAAGTTGAATAATGATATAGATTTAGGCTTAAATTATAATGATTATAATTTAGATTTGACTTTATATCAAAATATTGGTTATTTGTCTTTTGGTGATTTGAAGGTCAAAGCAGATGAAAGCGACATAAATAATATGATTGATTATGTCACAAATCTTATAGGTTTTGATAGGGAAATAGATGTAGAGAAAGTATTGTACCTTTTACTTGATAAATTTAAGTCCCTTGATTTTAATAACATAGATTTATCTCAAATTACGAATTACATTAAAGCAGATGAAAAAGGTAATTATCATATACTAATTGACGATTTTGATATAACAGTTGAAGTCGTAGACAATAGATTAACTCAAATTTATACGCAAATAAATAATGACTATTTGCAATTGCAATTTGAATATGTAGAAGGACAAATTGATACACCAGAAGGGAACTATATTGTTTTGTCAACGCTTGTAAATCAAGTTGAAGCAGTAATCAATACATTCACTTCAAATGCAATGAATTTAAAAGCCAACATTGCTTATAAAAATATCAACGCAATGTTGAATGCTGATTATTCGTATGATAATGGCAATATTTATGTAAATGCTAATATCCTTTGTCAAGATTTAAACATTAATTTAATCTTTGATAATAATCTTTTATACCTCAGTTATCAAGGAGTTAAAATCAAAGCCGATAAAACAACTTTAGATTTATTGTTAAGTTATTTAGAAGGTCAGGGGGACAAATCTACAAAAGAAATAATTTTATTGGTTGTTGAGTTTTTAGATAATTTAACTTTAGATGGCAAAGAAAATATTATTACGCTTGTAAATGGTGATTTTAACTTAGAAATTACAACACTAGATAAGAAGATAAATAATATTTTAGGTAAATACAAAGATTTAAACATAAATACTGAATTTTCTTACAATAATTTTGATAAAGCTATAGTAAATGACGCAGATTATTCAAATGCAAATGATATAATTTATTTAGTAGATAATACTTATCAATTAATTGAAAATGGTTTTACACTTGAAGTATTGGGCACTTACCAAGACTTGTCAGTAAGCGGAGCAATTAGTTATGTAGAAAATATTCTAGTAGCTGATTTAAATGTTGCTTTCAATGATATTGGAGCCAAGGTTAGAGTACTTGACAATATAGTTTATGTAGATATACTTGGAGCAAAAGTTAAATTCAATCTAAGCGACATAGATAAGGTTTTAAATAGCCTTGAAAATATGGGTATTATTGAAGGCAATTTGCAAACTTTTGACATAAATCAAATCATTAAATTAATTGCCAGCAGTTATATTGAATACAATAACGGCACATTTACTCTTACATTAGATGACCTATTAGCAAGCATTGTAACTTTTGATAATTGCATAACAGACATAAATTTATCTTATTTAGATGCAAATGTTTCAATGCAGGTCAAAGAAGAAATAATTAATGTTAGCATTATAAATTCTCAAGATTATTTAGATTTAATCACTGTACTTCCAATGATTGAAAGTGCTTATAACACATATAATCAAAATAATATTTACGGTTCTGCAGTATTAAAATTTGATTTAAATAGCACACAATATACAGTTGATGTCAATTTTGCTATAAATATGCAAGATAAAAATGTATGGGCATTAGTTAATTATAAAGATTTATCAATGGAATTGTATTATTCAAATAAGACAATCTACATTGCACTTGAAAACATTTATATCAAAGCAAATGTACAAGATTTAGATAAATTGACAGATTATTTCAGTGCAAATCTTAACGCAGATGAGAAAGAAATAATTGCATTAATTAAAGAAGTCTTAAATGTTTTGAATATACAAGATTTAAGTTTTGTTAATTCAATCAACGCAAATGACAACAATTTGTCAATGAATTTAGGCAATGGTAGAGTATATGTTGAGTTTGCAGATGTGATTAACTATGCGAGTGTAGATTTTAATAGTTTAAATCTCAATACCAATATAAGCAATATAAAGTTAGAAATTGCTTTGACTCAAAATGGTGTACATGGTGCTAAACCAAATGGCGATTATGTCGATATAAATGATTTACTCACTGTGGTAGACAAAGCAATTAACACATTTAAAAACACATTAAGTGGTGAAATTGTTGTCAATATATATAATGACGATGCAACTAAAATTCTTGGCACAAATCAACTAAATATATCCTATAATTATGCTTATTTAAATGATAAAATAAACTTTAATTTGAGTACTACTATCTTAGGTGACGCATTAAATGTCGTCTTCAAAGATAATACATTGTACTTAGACTATCAAGGGATTAAAGTTTATTCAAGTATAAATGATTTAATGGGATTGCTTCCTAGTGAGAATACATTAGATTTAGAAAGTACAATAATTTCTATCATCAAAAATGTCACATTAAATTATACCAATGGTAATTTAATAGTAGGCATAGACAATGTGTCATTTACTTTTGTCAATAGTGAAAAACTATTAAGTAGAATTGAATTAAATAGTGAATTTGTAGATTTGTCAATGACTATAAATAGCACTAGCACATATGATGAGCCAATTTTAACTGGCGATTATGTAGAAATTAAAAATATATATGAACTTATAAATAATGCAATAGATGTATTGAGTGGAAATATATATGCTCAATTCAGTGCTAATTTGTTTAGCTATGAGATTATAGGGGCTATAAACTATCAAGATAATTCACTTAATGCTCAACTTAATACTAAAATTGCAAACAAAAATGTCGAAATCAAATTGATTGACAAAGTTATATATATAAACTTTGATGGACTAAAATTGAAGTTTGCTATAAATGACATAGATAGAGTTGTAGATTTATTGAAAAAATATGACCTTATCAATGACGAAACAAATATAAGTATAGATGACAATATTATTAATAAGATTTTAAATAATATATACTTAACTTATGACGGGAATAAAATTCAAGCAAGTTTAGACTACAATTTACAAGATTTCAACATTGATTTAAATGATATTGATTTGGTAATTGGGGGCATAGATTTGAGTGCTTTACAAGAAAATCAACTCAATGTCATAGTGGACGGAATAGGGAACAAATTAAATGGTCTAAATGTCAATATTGGTGACAGTGTATCAGTAGAATTATTGTTCTATGGGAATGCACAAAAGATTGACGATAATACAAGCGGATATTTAGATATTATCAAACTTATGCCATTTGTAGAACCATTTATTAGTGCTTATCTATCAAATGGTATTAATGGTCAAATCTCGGTCAACATACCAGAATTAGAAAGCGCTATAGGCAGAATAAATGTAGATTACAAAGTTAACTTTAATGCGGGTTTGAGAGTTAATCTCAGCACCAATATTATGAACTTGCCTGTAGAGATAGACATAGCAAATAATAATATTTACATTAAAATAGATGGTGCAAAATATTACTTTGCATTTGACGAATTGCAAGATTTACTTTCATTCATAGAGGAAAAATTCTCTGTGGATTTAGGCGAATTAAACTTAAATGACTTCAGTTTTGGTAATATCAAGATAGAAGTTCTCAATGATAAAGAATTGCAGATTCAAATTAATGACATAGTATTGTATATAGTTAATGATAGCGGACTGAGCCTTGCATTAGATTATAATGGCATAGATGCTCAAGTGACAATCAATGAAGGATTAAATTCATACAACGCACTTGAAGATGATTATTTACACATAGACAGTTTACTCAATAAAGTGGGCAATGTATATGATATTATTCAAAGTGGTGATATCAATTTGAGTATTGCGACAAGCATTGAAAATGAACCAATAGAAATTTTGCTAAGTTTAAGTTTTAAAGAATATTTAAATACATTAGACTTAAATGATTTGAAGTTAGATGCAGAAATCTATGCACTTGATAAAACAATTTATGTTAAATTGTTAAATGGTACGATTTATGTGAGTGTCGAAGGGCTTAATGTCAAGTTTAATCTAAACGACATAGATACAATTATTGCTTTTGTCAATGATAATATTACTGAAATTTCATTGCCAAGTTTAGAACTTGATTTGCAAACACTTATAAATAGTTTGTTTGCGACAAATAATAAAATAGAAATCACTTTAAATAATATTGGAAATATAGCCATTTCATTTATCAATGAACAACTTTCATCTATAGATTTTGTGGCAGATACATTTAATGCAAATATTGCAGTTATCAGCGACAAAATTGATGTTATACTACAAAATTCATATAGTAATGTTGTTGATTTATTGCCTGTAGCGGACAAAATTGTAGACATATACAATTCTAAAAAGTTGTCTTTAGATATGCTGATAAACACACAAATACTTGGCAATAATCAAGAAATAGGTATGAGTGCAAATATAGATTTTGCAGATTCGTTAAATGTAGATTTGCACTTGGAATTAGAAGGTGTCAATGTCAATGTATATTTAAGAAATGATATTTTATACTTAGATATATATGGGCTAAGAATCAAATTGACAGAACAAGACATAATTACTATAGCCACATTTGTAAATGATAACTTCAATACAAACTTAGTTGTACCTAACGCAAGTGACAAAAAAGGTGTAATCTTACTTGACTTTATAAATAGCAATTTCAATTTGAACATTGATACGAACTTTGATTTGAGTATGATAGGTGCTTGGACATTGTCAAATTCTATATTAAATTGGACTTTAGGCAATGGAGCAAACATAAATCTTGATGTAAGCAACCTAATAGATATAAAATTCGCATACAATGACACAAACATTAATGCAGAAATTTCCGCAGTAGGCGAAGCGGTGATTTTACAAACATTTGATAGAAATCAATATGTAAAAGTACAAGAAATATTGTCCGCCGTCCAAGCGATTATAAACACATTGAATACAAAAGAATATGGATTAATTGCTAACGCACAAGTTTATAATAATGATGCTTTGCGTTTTGATGCTAGCGTAAATGCCAACTTAAGTATTATTGACGGCATTTACTTTAGTGGCAGTGCTGTGCTTGCAGGTGAAAGTGACATTGCAGTCAATATAGATTATGATAATGAATATTTTTATTTAGATTATGACGGACTTAAAGTTAAGATAAATAAACAAAACTTGTTAGAAATAGCAGGTATAGTGCTTTCAGTATTTGGAATAGACATAAGTGGATTAGAAATATTTGAAGATATAGACCTAGACTTTAACTTAGATAATCTAGAACAAATTATGCCAAATATAGACTTTGGTAATCCATTGTCACTATTACAAATTATCAATTCATTAAGTTATGAAAATGGTCAATTTAATTTAGCACTCAATGGTTCATTTATCACGGGAGACGATAGTACACCTATAATGAATGTTGCTGTAGTCACATCTAATGATGGGCTTCAAAGTGTAGACTTAAAAGGTATTTATACCAGCACTAACGAATATTTTGATTTGCAAATATTGTTTAACGAATTTGCTGGAATCAATGTAGTAGAAGGTAATTATATTGACATATCTTCAGCAAGCACTTTGATTAAAGCGATTATTAATACTTCTGAATTAACTAATTATCATATTACTGGTACTGCTAATATCATAATGGATGTACTCGGCGTCAATATAGACTGGGATGTGCCGTATGATATACAAGTGAAGTTGGTTGAAGGCAAACCTATTATAAAGGCAAGTATAGGACCTATGCCAGTTGTTCCAGCAGTTAATAACGATGTGCCATATAAGTTTGGTGATACAGTCAGCGGAATTTATTGTGGGCTTAATAGAGTGTTGAATATCTACTATATGGATGGATATGTTTACTTCCATAGGACAGAAGAAATTCCTGTATTTGCTAGTTCAAATAGGACTTATGAGAAAAAACTCAAAGTATCCTTGGATGCAGTTCTTGAAGACCCAATGGCGTATTTGCAATATGGTTTAGGTTTGACGGACACAATAATGGACGCGATAGCAGATGCAATGGCGCTAGCACAAAATAGGGAAGAACCTATAGACTTAGGCAACATACTCTTATCCTATGACTATAGTAATGGGTATTACAATCTCACAATAAATCTTGAAGAACTTTCTAATAATCCACAACTTGATACAATGACAGTGAACATAAAGACAAGTTATGTAGAAAGTGCGGAGAAAGATTATACTACTGATTTGAAGTTTAATTTACACGCACCATTTACAGATAGTATTATTATGGATTTGACGACAGAGGATATGAAATTAGTTGATATAGGAGTAGATTTAGACTTTAGTGACTTGTATGATTTTATAAATAGTTACACATATAATGAAGACGAACAATGGGAAGCAAGCAATGGCTCTTGGACGCTTGCTAGTGCTAAGACCTACACAATATCTTTTGTCGCAAATGGTGGCAGTGATGTTGGAAATATCACACAGTCAGCGAATACCACAATAACGCTACCTACTTATAGTGATAGATTGGTCGATGATGGTGACACTCGGTACACCTATAGATTTGATGGCTGGTATACGACCGAAAACTTTACAGAAGGGACTGAGTTTACACAAAATACAATGCCACGCGGAGATGTTACATTGTATGCTAAATGGACACTTGTGTCTACCACATATACACGCACAATAACATTTAATAGTAATGGTGGAAGTGCGGTAAATGACCTAAAATTTATTGCGGGCTCGACAATAGATTTAAGTGGAGCAGTGCCAACCAAAGATACAACTTATGTTGATAAAGGATATAATTGGATTGGTTCAAATGTGGGTAAATGGACATATGAAGTTACAACTTATACATTTGCTGGTTGGTATTTAGATAGTAGTTGTACGAATGTCTTTAATGGCATAATGCCAGACTACAATATCACATTGTATGCTAAATGGACATCAAATACTACAACTGAATATTACTATAATTGGGAACGCCCATAAAATAAAAAAGTAGCGATAAGATTTAATTGCCATATCGCTACTTTTTTGATATAATATGTGTATCAAATGTGCAAATTGTGTGATATAAACTATAATAATTTATTTATGAAGTTTTGTATAGGTTTGAATATTTGATTGAGAGAATTATATTATAAATAATACAGACTATAGATAAACTATAAACAGAAAATAAAACAAAATGGGTATTGACTCAGAGCGAAGGTGGGATGCATTACCATGGTGTGGTCATTGGTGCGTACTTAGACACAATTTAGTGCTTAAAAAATGTACTTAGTGCTTGTTAAAGCACTAAGAATTATATTTTAGGTTTTAAGTGCTAAAGTAGGCTAGTGTCGTCCTAAGACTACAGGTCAAGGGCAATTGCCCTTGCACTAGGGGGCCTAGGGGATGTGAAATCCCCTAGAAAATGCATTGGAATTTATCAAAAATTACAACAATGTAGTATAAAAGAAGGAACAATAGTGTTAAAAATAGAGAATATACAGTACAAAGCAGACAATGAAGAAATATTGCAAGATGTGACATTTGAATTTCAAAAGGGCAAATTCTATGTTATCACAGGTCATAATGGGGCAGGGAAGTCAACACTTGCTAAATGTCTTATGGGGCTTTATAAATGCAGTGGTAAAATTTTCTTAAATGGCGAAGATATCACCAATAAAAGTGTAGATGAACGAGCCAATTTAGGTATGGGTTTTGCTTTTCAACAACCAGTCACCTTTAAAGGTGTTCGCGTCATAGACTTATTAAAGATAGCGAATAAATCATATCAAGATTATGAAAATATTTTGCGGAAAGTGGGGCTTGACCCCAAGGAATATTTATTCCGTGAATTAAATGCCACTTTATCTGGTGGCGAATTAAAACGCCTTGAACTTGCGTCAGTATTGAGCAGAGATTTAAAGGTGGGAATCTTTGATGAGCCAGAAGCGGGTATTGATTTATGGAGTTTTAATAATTTAAGTCAAGTGTTCAGCGAATTTCAAAATACTGAGCGTACTACGATAGTCATCAGTCACCAAGAAAGAGTGATGAACTTGGCAGACGAAATTATTGTTATGAAAGACGGTAAAATTTTAAAAAGCGGTACGCGTGATGAAGTTTTGCCAACTTTAAACTTGTAAAAGGATGATATATGGATAATAAAGAAGATATACAAAAATTTATGCTTAAAAAGGTGGCAGACATAGATGAGTTTCCGCAAGGGGCTCATAATCTTAGAATTGACGGCAAGGGTGTCGAAAGAGTCAATTCACCTAATTGTGAGATAGTGCCGAAAAAAGACGGAAGCGGTATTGATATTTACATTAAGGCTGGAGCAAAAAATGAACTTGTTTATATACCTGTCTTAATTATGCAAGGCGGTATCAATGACAAAGTCTACAATGATTTTCATATAGGTAAAGACAGCGAAGTAGTCATTGTCGCTGGATGTGGTATCCATAACCACACGGACCATAATACAGAACATAACGGTATACATTCATTTTATATAGAAGAAAATGCGAAAGTCACCTATGTTGAGAAGCATTACGGACACGGACAAGGCTTAGGTAAAAAAACGCTCAGCCCTGTGACAAATGTCTATTTGCAAAAGGGTGCTAGTATGACTATGAATAGCGTGCAAATGGAAGGCGTGGACTATGCTGTCCGTACAACAAATGGCGAATTACAAGAAGGCGCAACTTTTGTCGTTACTGAAAAAATTTTGACACAAAAAGACCAATATGCCGATTCAATATTTGATGTGAAGTTATTCGGCAAAGGGGCTTCGACAAAAATTACAAGTAGAGCAGTGGCAAAAGAAAAATCATATCAAGAATTTCATAGCAATGTGACAGGAACTTGTGAAAGTTTTGGGCATATAGAGTGCGATGCAATTTTAATGAATGACGCTAAGATAATAGCTATTCCACAAATTTCAGCATTAAGTGCAGATGCTCATCTTATTCACGAAGCAACGATAGGTAAAATAGCAGGGGCACAACTTGATAAATTGCTCACAATGGGATTAAATGAAAAACAAGCAGAAGATTTTATAATAAAAGGCTTTTTGTCCTAGAAATAGTGGCATTGGTCACCGCTTGGCAAGTTTTAATCAAGTAAGTATTAGCAATGTCATAGTGTGGGTGTTGATTGTGCACGCATTTAGACATTGAGTAACTTAGTACTAAAAAAATAACTTTGTGCGAAAGCACAAAGCTATTGTGAGAGTGTAGACAAATGGATTTTCTAGGGGATTTCCCATACCCTAGAACCCCAGTGCAAGGGCACTCGCCCTTGACCTGTGGTCAAAAAGCACTATAAAATTAAGTTTTTATACAAAAAATATAAAATATATTGCTTTTTGCTATCGCAAAAAGTAATACTTGATTTTATTGCGTTTTCTATTTGTAGTTTGTCTATAATCTGAACTCCGCAAATTGCGGATTTTTATTTTAAAATTGCATTATTTTTCTTTTTTAAAGCACATAAACCAATCAAGGCAATATGTACCGTCTTTGCCAGAATTATCCATTCTTTCTTTTGCAGTGCCACAAGAACCAGCAGTAGGGACAATGACATCATCCCCTGGACGCCAGTCGGCAGGTGTAGCAATATTTTCTTTGTCTGCTTTTTGAAGGGCAATGATAATTCTCTTTATTTCATCAAAGTTACGCCCTGTGGAAAGTGGATAATATAATATTGTCCTAATCTTTGCCTGCGGGTCAATAATAAATACAGCACGCACCGCTTGAGTATTGGAAGCATTTGGTTGAATCATACCATATTTCTTTGCCACATCCATTCTAATGTCTTCAATGAGTGGGAAAGTGACTTCAATATTCTTCTTTCCATTCCATTCAAGTTCTTGGATTTTTCTTAGCCACGCTATGTGTGAATAGAGAGAGTCTACAGATAATCCAATTAATTGAGTATTAAGAGCCTCAAATTCTTTCATCATTGAGCCAAATGTCATAAATTCAGTAGTGCAAACTGGTGTAAAGTCTGCTGGGTGAGAAAATAGCACTACCCATTTGCCTTTGTAGTCTTCTGGGAAATTAATTGTCCCTTGGGTTGTTACTGCTGTAAAACTAGGGGCATCGTCGCCAATTAAAGGCATTCTATAATATTCGTCCATAATAATTACTCCTTTTATAGTAGATATGGCTATCTACACTTTGATTATACTAAAATAGAATAAAAAAAGCAACTTAATTGTAGGGGGCTTATTGCTTAATAGTTAAAATTAAATATATGCTGTTTATTAGAGCGTAATAGAATTGAGATTATAATAAAAATTTTAACATTAAAATTGTTTATATCTTTTTTATTGCTTGAAAAAAATTTTAGAATGATATATAATTACTTTACAATCAAACTTTGTATGCAATTTTTTTGTTTAGTATTGACAAAATTAAGATT
>CALWAB010000072.1 GCA_944372745.1 uncultured Clostridia bacterium
AAGTAGGAGGAAATAATGGCAAGAAAAGCGTTGATTGTTAAACAACAAAGAAAACAAAAGTATTCTACTCGTGAATACACCCGTTGTGCTATTTGTGGGCGTCCTCATGCAGTTTTAAGAAAATATGGAATATGCAGAATTTGCTTCCGTGAACTCGCTTATAAAGGCGAAATTCCGGGCGTAAAGAAGGCAAGCTGGTAAGGAGGATAATAGAGAATGACGACTAATGACCCAATAGCAGATATGCTCACTAGAATTCGCAATGCTATCATGGCACGCCACGAAAGTGTTGTAATACCTAGTTCTAATATTAAAAAGAGCATTGCTGAAATTTTGCTTGACGAAGGTTTCATCGAAGGTTTTCAAGTAGAAGAAAAAGACGGGAAAGCAAATATAATCATTGAATTAAAATACAGTGACAAGCGTCACAGCGTTATTAGTGGATTGAAGAGAATATCTAAGCCAGGCTTGCGTATCTATGCAGGTGTAGAAGAATTACCTAGAGTTCTCAATGGACTTGGAATCGCTATAGTATCAACTAATAAAGGACTAATGACAGACGAACAGGCAAGAGAAGCCAAATTAGGTGGCGAAATTATTGCCTATGTGTGGTAATGGGAGGAGAATAATATGTCAAGAATCGGTAGACATCCAATCGCTATCCCAGCAAACACACAGGTTGAGTTCATGGACAACAATGTTGTCAAGGTAACTGGACCGCTGGGACAGTTGGAAAGAAAATTTAATAAAGAAGTATCATTTGAAAAAGACGGCGACAATATTATTGTTAAGCGTTGTGATGATTCTAAGGAAGCGCGTTCAATGCACGGACTTAGCAGAACACTTCTTAATAATATGATTGAAGGCGTTACAAAAGGTTTTACAAAGAAATTGATTGTAAACGGTGTTGGTTTTAAGGCAACAAAACAAGGCAATAAATTGGTCTTGGATTTAGGTTTTTCAAAGCCTAAAGAAGTTTTAGACGAAGACGGCGTTACAACAAATTGCCCAAGTGCTACAGAAGTAGAAGTTAAGGGCATAGATAAGGAAAAAGTCGGTCAATTCGCTGCGAAAATACGCGATATAAAGAGAGTTGAGCCTTATCATTTATACGGAATCCGCTATGCAGATGAAGTAGTAATTAAGAAAGAGGGCAGTAAGACTGCTGGTAAGAAATAGGGAGAGTAGCAAATGATTATTAAAGAAGATAAAAATAAATTAAGAAAAAAGCGTCATTTGAGAGTGAGAAATAAGGTTAAAGGTACACAAGACCAACCTAGACTCAATGTTTATAGAAGCACTACTCACATCTATACTCAAATCATTGATGACACTCGCGGTGTAACACTTGCTAGTGCATCAACAATTGAGAAAGCACTTGCTGACGCTCTTAAAGGCAAGACAAAAATGGAACAAGCCAAGATTATTGGTGAAACTATCGCAAAACGCGCTATTGAAAAAGGAATCAAAAAAGTCGTATTTGACCGTGGTGGATATTTGTACACGGGTCGAATTAAAGAAGTTGCCGAAGGTGCTAGAACAGGAGGTTTGGAATTATAATGGAAGAAAATATGGAAAACAATGTAGAAAATGTTGAAGAAGTAAAAGAAACCGTTGCTGAACCTAATGTAGAAAACACTGAAAAGGTTGAAAATAACGACAATAAAGATAGACGCGGTGGAAAGCGTTTCGACAAGAACAAAAAGTTCGGCAAACGCGACGATAGAAAACGCCGTGACGATAGACGCCCTCGCGATGAAATGGAAAGCAGAGTAGTATCAAGACGCAGAGTACAAAAATCAGTACAAGGTGGTGACATCACTACTTATTCGGTTCTCGTAGTAGTTGGCGACAAAAAAGGCAGAGTAGGTATTGGTAGAGGTAAATCTCGTGAACAAACTGAAGCAGTTGATAAGGCAATAAGAAACGCTAAGAAGAATATTGTTACAATAGCAACTGAAGGCACAACAATACCTCACGCAACTGAAGGCAAATTTGGAACAAGTAAAATCATAATGCTTCCAGCTAAGGATGGTAATGGTATCATTGCAGGTGGTGCAGCTCGTGCAGTTATAGAACTTGCAGGAATTCGTGACATCACTACAAAGTTACACGGTAGTTCAAATAAAGAAAATTGTGTTAAAGCAACATTGCAAGCATTAATGAGTTTGAGAACACTTGAACAAGTTAAAAAATTGCGTGGTAAAAATGAAAATATGGTGGAGGGCAACTAATTATGGCAAAAACAGAAAATGTTGAAAACATAGAGAAAGTTGAAGAAGTTGTAGAAAAGAAACCTAAAACTGCCTCCAAATCAAAAAAAGCTAAGAAAGAAATCAAGGTTACTTTAATAAGAAGTGCTTGTTCTGCTAAACCTAATCAACGCAAAACTTGTGAAGCATTGGGTTTGAGAAAAATGAACGCTAGCAAGGTAGTGGAAGACACTCCAGCAGTACGCGGAATGATTTTCACAATCAAACACCTTGTTAAAGTAGAAGAAATTTAAGGAAGGAGGGCGAAATTATGAATATACACGAATTAAGTCCTGCTCCTAATTCTACGCACAGAGCTAAACGCGTTGGTCGTGGTGTGGGTAGCGGACTTGGCAAAACTTCTGGCAGAGGACAAAAAGGACAAAACTCACGCAGTGGCGGTGGAGTTAGAATCGGATTTGAAGGCGGACAAATGCCTTTGATTCGTAGACTTCCTCGTCGTGGGTTCAATAACAACGAATTCAAGAAACAATATACTATTGTCAATGTTTGTGATTTAGAAAAACTTGACGATGGTGCAGTTGTTGATATAGCATTGCTTAAAGATAAGGGAATTGTAGGGAAAGTAGAAAAATACGGACTTAAAGTTCTCGGCAATGGTGAATTGACTAAGAAATTGACTGTCAAAGCCGCTGTTTTCACCAAGACTGCTCAAGAAAAAATTGAAAAAGCAGGCGGCAAAATTGAGGTGCTATAATGTTTGAAAACTTGAGAGATGCCTTCAAAGTCAAAGATGTTCGCAAGAAAATCCTTTGGACGCTACTTATCCTACTCATATATAGAGTAGGATGTTGGCTTCCTATCCCGGGGATAGCATTTGACTATTTTAGTGAAGGTGCTAATGACTTCTTATCACTATTGAGTGCAATCACTGGTGGTGCACTCGCTAACGGTGCATTTTTGGCACTAGGCGTTATTCCATACATCAGTGCGTCAATTATTATGCAGTTATTGACTTTCGGTATTCCAGCATTAGAGAGATTATCTAAGCAGGGTGATGCAGGAAGAAAGAAAATTGCATTCTACACAAGAATAGTTACATTAGTACTAGCACTCGCTCAAAGTATTGGTATAGTATATGGTTTTGGCGTACAAAACTTCTTAAATGCTGATGCTCTAGGTGGTGCACCATTATGGCTAGTCGGCACAATAGTTGTCATATTGCTATGTGCAGGTGCTATGTTCACAATGTGGTTAGGTGAGAAAATAACAGACTTAGGGATAGGTAATGGACTTTCATTACTCGTGTTTATTGGTATCATCTCAAGTGCTGGCACATCATTAATTCAGAGTTTCGTTGGTTTAGCAGAGAACATTGAATATCTCTGGGATATATTGATATTCGTCGCTTTGCTTATCATCATATTCTGGCTTATGACTTATGTAGACTTATCCGTGCGTAAAATACCAGTCAATTATGCAAAACAGATTAAGGGTAGAAAGATGTATGGCGGACAATCAACTAATATACCTATCAAGGTAAATAGTTTTGGTGTTATGCCTATAATCTTTGCAATGAGTTTTATAATGTTCCCACAATATATAATTCAAATATTCTGGCCAAATTCAAGTGCAAATGTATGGTATAGCGAATGGTTAGGTGCTGGGTCACCAATCTACTTTGTTTTGTCGGCAATTCTAATTGTATTCTTCTCATATTTCTATGGAAGTATGGTATTTAAACCAGATGAAATAAGTAGACAATTACAACAAAATGGTGGGTTTATTCCGGGCATTCGTGCAGGAAGGCCAACCGCAGAATATATTAAGAAAATATCCAATAGAATAACATTCTTCGGTGCAATGTATCTAGCACTAGTATTCATTATTCCTACATTGATATTCACTTTCGTAGCAACGGCAGGACTTGTCAATGCATTTACCGCAACTGGTATGTTGATTGTAGTCAGTGTTGCACTAGAATTTGATAAACAACTGGAAGGACAGTTGATGATGAAGAACTACAAAGGATTCTTAAAATAATGAATTTAGTACTATTGGGGCCACCCGCGAGTGGAAAGGGTACTTGTTCTGCATATTTACATGAGAAGTATCATTTTGTCCACATTTCGATGGGGGATATACTTCGCGATTATGCAAAAGCAAATACAAAATTAGCAAATATTGTCCGTGATACGCTTTCAAAAGGTAAAATACTTGATGAAAATATTACGGCAGAAATATTATATGATTATCTCAAAGATAGAAATCTTTTTGATAATCTCTTGCTTGACGGTTATCCAAGGGGGTTAAAATCTGTTGAACTTATGAAACGCTTTGTAAATATATCCAAAGTGATAGTATTGGATGCAGATTTTGAGCTCATAAAAAAACGCATTCTAAATAGAATAACTTGTCCAAATTGTGGTAAAAACTTTTCAAAAGAAAACTACAAATTGGATAAGTGTGATGAATGTGGCAGTAAATTGGTAAAAAGAAGTGATGACAATTTAGAATCACTTACAGTCCGTATGCAAGAATATCAAAGGTTGACAATACCAGTAATTGAACATTACGAAAAATTAGGTCTAGTTTATAGAATAGACTCAAAGCAAGACTATAAATCACAACTTGATAAACTAATGGAAGATTTAAAATGAACATTTTAATAATTGGAGCACCAGGAAGTGGTAAAGGTACTCTATCACAAAAATTATCAAAAAAGTACAATCTTAAACATTTGTCAACGGGTGACATCTTTAGGGCGGAAATAGCCGAAGGTACACCGCGTGGTCAAGTGCTAAAAGACGCAATGGAGCGTGGTTTACTCGCTCCAAGTGATATTCTTTTAGAAGTTATGAAGGATAGACTATCTAAAGAAGAATATGCTGATAATGTATTATTAGACGGATTTGGGAAAACGCTTGATGAAGCCAAAGAACTTAATTCATTTTATAATATAGATAAAGTAATATTTTTAGATGTAGATTTTGATACAGTACTTCAAAGAATTTTAAAACGCCGAATTTGTCCAGACTGTGGGTATGTGACTACAGTAGATGAATCTGGTGAAACTTGTGAAAAATGCGGCTCAAATTTGGTTAGTCGTATAGACGACAATGAAGAAACTTTTAAGAAACGCTATGAAGTCTTTCAAGAACAAACTATGCCTATAGTCAAATATTTTAGCGATGCTAAAAAACTTAAAAAAATTAATGCAAATGATACAATAGAAAATAATTTTGCAAAAGTTTGTAGAATTATTGAAGATAGCTCAAAGGAAATAGAAAGATAACTATTGTATTTAATTTCTATTTATGATATAATTTAAAAGAAGGAATGTAAATGGAAGCACATATTAAAACGCCTAGTGAAATTGAACATATGAAGGAAGCGTGTAGAATTACAGGAGATGCACTTAAAAAGGTTGAAGAAAAAATTCGTGCTGGTATGACTACAATGATGATAGATAATATTGTCCGTGATTATATTCATTCATGTAATGCTAAATGCTCCTTTAAAAATTATCAAGGTTATCCAGGCAATGCTTGTGTATCTATCAATGATGAAATAGTGCACGGAATACCAAGTTCTCATAGAAGAATAGAGGAAGGTGACATTGTTTCAGTAGATGTAGGTGCATATAAAAATGGCTTTCACGGAGACGCAGCACGCACATTCTTAATAGGAGATGTGAGTGAAGATAAGAAAAAACTTGTCCGCGTCACTGAAGAATGTTTCTTTGAAGGAATAAAAGGGATAAAAGACGGCAGTTTTGTCGGCGACATCTCTTGTCAAGTACAGGCACATGCCGAAAGCAATGGCTTTAGCGTTGTTAGGATGCTAGAAGGACACGGAGTAGGCAGAAACTTGCACGAATATCCATCAGTGCCAAACTATGGTAGAGCAGGAAGTGGGGCTAAATTGTATGCGGGTATGACAATAGCAATTGAACCTATGATTAATATGGGGAAGAAAGAAATTGTGATGCTTGATGACGATTGGACAATTGTAACAAAGGATGGGCTTCCAGCTTCACACTATGAAAATACTATTTTAATCACAAACGATGGCGTAGAAATTTTAACGCTATAGGTGATATATGGAAATAGGTAATATAGTTAGGTCGCTAAAGGGAAGAGATGCAGGTAAAGTGTATGTAGTCTATAGTATTATAGATAAGGACTTTGTTAGTTTAGTAAATGGCGACACAAGGAAGATTGACAATCCCAAGAGAAAAAGAATTAAACACATAGAAGTTGTTGATAATGCGCTAATTATAAATAAACAAAATCTACTTGATGCTGATATTAAAAAAGTATGCAAATCATATTTAAAAATTGGAGGTTCAAATGCCTAAAGGTGAAGGAATAGAAGTTGAAGGCATTGTGGTTGAAGTAATTCGCAATGCAGTCTACAAAGTCAAATTGACGAACGGCCATATTATTGAAGCTTATGTAGCAGGACGCTTAGTACACCAACACATCAGTGTGTTAGAAGGCGATAAAGTTACGGTAGAACTATCTCCATACGATGTCAATAGAGGTAGAATTGTTTATCGTGGCGATAAGAAAAAACAACAACAGTAAAAGGAGCAAATAAAATGAAAGTAAGGTCATCAGTTAAGCCTATGTGCGACAAATGCAAAGTCATCAAGCGTGATGGTAAAGTTATGGTCATTTGCCCTAATAAGAAGCATAAACAAGTACAAGGCTAATAAAATTATATTTTATTTGTCCATACATAAATATAAGGCAAAGGCTTTGCGTGCATATTTATGTATAGACAAAACTTTAAAAAATCCACAGACTAACGCGGCTACACAATATATAATTGTGATTTAGTTTGTGTCTTATATAAAAATTTAATCGGAGGAGAATATGGCAAGAATTGCTGGTGTCGACCTGCCTAAAGAAAAAAGAGTGGAAATAGGTCTTACCTATATTTACGGCATAGGTCGCACAACATCAAATAAAATTTTGAAAGAAACAGGCGTCAACCCAGATACTCGTGTCAAAGATTTGACCGAAGATGAGATGGCGGCTATAAGAAATTATATTGACAATAATCTAAAAGTCGAAGGCGAACTTAGAAACGAAGTTATGATGAACATCAAACGCCTACAAGATATAGGTTGTTATCGTGGTATTCGTCATAGACGCGGTTTACCAGTTCGTGGTCAAAGGACAAAAACCAATGCTCGTACGAGAAAGGGTCGCAGAAAGACTGTATCTCGTGGCAAGAAATAGGAGTAATAAATAATGGCAACAACAAAGAAGAAAAGAGCAAATAAGAATCTTGACAAAGGTCAAGTACACATCAAATCTACTTTCAATAACTGTATTGTTACAGTTACAGATGACCAAGGGAATGTTATTTCATGGTCTTCATCAGGTAGTTTGGGATTTAGGTCAAATAAAAAGGATACTCCTTATGCAGCCGCTCAAGTAGCTGAAACTGCTGTAAAGGCAGCTAAAGAGCAGGGCTTAAGGTCAGTCGATGTATTCGTTAAGGGTGCAGGACGCGGTAGAGAAGCGGCTATTCGTGCACTTGGAAATGCGGAGATACAAGTTACATCAATCAAAGATGTATCTTCTATACCTTTCAATGGTTGTCGTCCGCCAAAGAAGAGAAGAATATAGGAGGAAAACTTAAATGGCTAAATATACTGACGCAGATTGTCGTCTTTGCAGACGCGAAGGATGCAAACTCTTTTTGAAGGGCGACAGATGTACAAGTCCTAAGTGTGCGATGGAAAGACGCCCAGTAGTCCCAGGACAACACGGTGCACAAAACGCACGCAAAAAGCAAAGCGAATATGGTCAACAACTTCGTGAAAAGCAAAAGATTAAAAGATATTATGGAATTTTGGAAAGACAATTCCATAATATGTATGAAACTGCTGATAGAATGAAGGGCAATACAGGTGAAAATTTACTATTTTTGCTTGAAAGAAGACTTGACAATGTAGTATACCGTATGGGGATAGCATCAAGCCGTGCTTTGAGCAGACAAATTGTAAATCACGGACATATCACAGTAAATGGCAGAGTAGTTAATATACCTTCATATATAGTAAGCGAAGGAGATGTCATTGCAATCAAAGAAGGTCACAGTGACAATGGATTATTTAACGAATTAAGCAAAATGAAGATTACTACACCTAAATGGATGGAGTTTGATACAAAGACTTTGACAGGCAAAATAAATGGAATGCCACAGAGAGAAGATATTGATATGAACTTCGCAGAGCACTTAGTTGTCGAACTTTACAGTAAATAATAAATAAACAAAAATTTTAGGAGGATTTGTAGTTTATGATGCAAATCGAAAAACCAAAAATCACAGTTGAAGAAAATGCTGATGGAAATTTTGCAAAGATTATTGTAGAACCATTAGAGAGAGGGTTCGGCACTACACTTGGCAATAGTTTTAGAAGAATACTTTTGGGGTCATTACCGGGCATAGCACCTGTAGCTATAAGAATAGCAGGTATAGCACACGAATTTTCTAATGTTAAAGGCGTTAAAGAAGATGTATCAGACATCATATTAAACCTTAAGTCTATCGCCTTAGCGACCACAAACACAGACCTTGATTTTAAGACTACACTTAGACTTACTAAAAAAGGTGCTGGCGTAATCTATGCCAAAGACATTGAATATCCTATAGATGTAGAATGTAAAACACCAGACCTATATCTATGCACGCTAGATGATGACGCAGACTTAGAGATGGAAATCACAGTGGCGAGAGGTCGTGGATATGTGCCTTCAGCACAAAATAAGAGTGAAATAGAGAGTATTGGATATATTGCAATAGATTCTATATTTACTCCTGTTAAAGCCGCAAACTTTTATGTTGAGGGTGCTAGAGTTGGGCACAATATGGGATATGACAAACTTATACTTGAAGTTACTACAAATGGTACAAAGCGTGCTGTTGAAGTAGTAAGTTTGGCAGGTAAAGTATTACAAGACCACACACAATTATTTGTGGACTTAGTAGATGGAATGGCTAGCACAGAAATACTTGTCAGCCCAGAAGAAGACAAGAACTTGAAGATTTTGAGTATGAGCATTGATGACCTAGAACTTTCTGTTCGTAGTCACAACTGTCTCAAGAGAGCAAATATCAATACAGTTGAAGACTTGGTTAAGAAATCAAGAGAAGATATGTTAAAAGTCAAAAATCTCGGTGCTAAGTCCCTAGAAGAAGTTATAGAGAAGATTAATAGTCTTGGACTTAAATTGAGAGAGGATGAAGATTAATTGAGGAGGAGAAAATGGCAATAAACAAATTAGGTAAAAGAACAGATTTGCGTATGGCTATTTTGCGTGGACAACTTACTGATTTTCTATGGAATGGCTCTATAGAGACAACACTTGACAGAGCACAATCTGTAGCGCGTCTTGCTGAGAAAGTTTTGACTTTAGCAGTAAAGAACTACAAAGATACAGTAGAGGTTGAGAAACCTTATGTCAACGACAAAGGCGAGAAAACAACAAGAAAAGTTCTAAATGATGGTCCAAATAAGTTAAATGCACGCCGTAAAATAACAGGAATGGTCAACGATGTTCAAGAACAACGCATTGAAGGCGAGAAGAAAGAAGACTTCAAAGTTCGTACAGAAGATGTCGCACATCCATTGCTTGAAAAAATATTCAATGTTTATGCTCCTAAATATGGTGCTAGAGCAGAAGAATTGGGACAAATGGGCGGATATACAAGAATTATCAAACTTGGTAGACGCCGTGGCGATGCAGCAATGCTAGTAAAACTTGAATTAGTTTAATAAATATTTAAAGCAAATCAATATTCTAATATTTTAGCAGGGAATTTATTAGATAAGTATTGATTTGCTTTTTTTGTGATATTAATAGTACAAATAAGAGATTTATTTTTCATAAATACTGAAATGAGATACAAAAAGTGAGATGAAGTACAGAAAAAATAAGGTTTTGTGTGTTGTAAAAGAAACAAAGACTTAAATAATTGATTGAAAGAGAATAATTTTATAATGCCCCATAAATATTATAGAATCAAAAATAAAAATACTTACAAAACAAAAGACTAAACTAAAAGGAGAAATCATAATTAATTAAACTATTAATATTGAGAAGAAAAAAATTTTGTAATTTAAATTATGGCATTATGCAATAGCAAATAAAATAATAAATTAAGAATTTATGGGC
>CALWAB010000073.1 GCA_944372745.1 uncultured Clostridia bacterium
TTGAAATATTAATGACTGTATATGCAAAATGGGAAGTACCTAATAACACCCTTTCCTATCAATCAATCACCGAAGAAGTGCAATATGGAAATGAAATTAATATTGATTTACCTACAATGAGCAATGGCTCAGGCAATTATGACATTTATCTATCTTATGCTCCTTCCACTATAAATTTAACCGACAATGTTATTCAAGGCACAATTACCACCATTGATAACTATAGTTTATATTTAAACATCCGTGATATTGACAACTATTACTATTATTCTATACCTTTAAATATCAATGTAATTCCAAGAGAAATTGAAATAACCATAGACAATAAAAATAGTGATTATGGACAACCTTTAGTTGCTTTAAGCGGTAGTATAACAAATGGTAGTATTTATGGCAGTGACGAACTCAATATTGAATATTCAACTACTGCCACAGATACTTCCAATGCTGGCACTTACGAAATAGTTGGACAATATTCAAATGACAACTACAATGTCACATTCATCAAAGGCACATATACAATTAATAAAACTACCTTGCCATTAGATAAATATACTTTACGAAACTATGAAAATACTTATGACAGCAATGCACACAATGCTTCATTTGAATATATTTCAAATGAAAATCCTACTATTGAATATAGTATTGACAACCAAGAATATACATCTACTGCACCTACTTTCACAGATGCGGGCGAACATATCTATTACATACGCTTATCAAATTTCACAAATTACACAGATACAATTTTGACAGCAAGCGTCATCATTAATCCTATAGAAATTAATGTCATTTGGAGCAATACTGAACTTAAATACAATGGCGAAACGCTTTTCCCTACTTTTGAAATTGAAAATTCTTTAGGTGAAGAATTTGAAATCATTAAAAATGGTGGAAGTATTATTCCAAGTGATAATTTGACAGCAAGTTTAAGTTTAGGAAATGATGTAATAAATTACACACTCACAAACGCGTCTTGCATTTATAGCATTGCAAATGCAGATTTTGAAGTTACTTATGATGAATATGCTGACACTTATGACAACGCTTATCACACAATAGATTTTCAAGTAGTGTCAACACCAAATACTGATTACACTATCTCTCACAGCCTTGACGGAATTCAATACACAAATGGAAATTATTCATTTAAAGACGCACAAAATACTAAAATATATATAAAAATATCAGCTCCGTACTTTAATGATTATACATTTGAAACAAATATCACTGTCAATAAATATGCTATAGATATTATTTGGGGTGAAAGAAATTTAATATATGATGGGACAAAGAAAACTCCTACTTACACATACTCAAATCCATTTAATGAAGAACTTGAAATAATGCAGTTAGACTATGCACAGGATGCTTCTCATCGCACTTTAAATTTAGTACTTCAAGGTGATTCAGATAAAAATTATACTTTGAACAACGCTTCCTGTGATTATATTTACATCAATAGCAATATTTCCGTATCCGCACCTACAATTTCCCAAAGTCAAGTCAATTCTGCTGAAACCTTAAACGACATAACCTTACCAGAAAATTATCGTTGGGCTAATCCTAACCAAAGTGTAGAATTTGGCAAAAATCAATATGAATTAATTTACACAACGGAAGAAGGAACAGAGGAATCACTTTATATAACTATTGATAAACCTGAGCCTACTATGGATTGGTTATATATTGTCATAGCGGGAGTTTGTGTAGTTATTGCAATCATATTGTTAATATTTGCAATAAGAAGCAAAAAGAAAGAAAGTGCATTTGAACCAAGTTATAATGTTAAAGCAGATAAAAAAGCTAAAAAATCAAGCAAAGTAGAAGATTACATAAGTCAAAGCAAATTATCAAAATCAAATGATACCCCTAAAGATTATGATAAAAATAATATTAATCAATCTTCTACTCAAAATCAATCTACTCAAATAAATTCATCAACTATCCCTACTCAAACAACTAACTCAAACAATACAACCACACCAACTTCTCAACAACCAAAACCTAATACAACACCAACACCTAATAAGCCTATGGGCGGGCCAAAATTACCACCAAAACCACCAAAATTGCCATAACAAAAAGTCCTTTACGAAGGACTTTTTTTGTGCAAACAAATTGTTATTTCTAGGTGATTTTCGTCCCTCTTTTGTCTAGGGAACTTCATCCCCTAGCACCCCAGACAAGGACAAGGGTGATGCCACCCTATGGCGTGGTCTTAGTTTGTGCTTGTAGTTATTTAATAAGTTCTCTCAAAGCGGTGACCAATGCCGTACGCAAGTACCCTTGACCTGTGGTCTTGTTAGGTAACACTAGCCAAGTTCAGTACTTAAAATTTAAAAAATATATTTCTTAGTGCTTTAAAAAGCACTAAGTATATTATATAAATACTAAGTTATGCCTAGGTACTCACTAAAGACCACAGCAGTGTGCCATCACACTTTTGTGCTTGTAAAAGCACAAATATAATTTATTTAGTACTTAAGTTGTATCTAGGTACTACCCAAAGACCACTGCCGTACGCCAGTACCTAAGTTGTGACTCAGTGCCCACCAAAGACCATAGCAGTGTGCCATCGCACCCACTGCGTATGTAAGTCAACTACACCTAAGTTCTTTATTAAGAATACTTACCTACCTTAGTAGTTGAAACTAATATTATAACTAAACTTTTGACCAATTAGTAGCCTGAACTTTTGTTTGATAACCATTTGCAAATGCGTAAGGTTCGTCTTTGTTCGGTGTAGGATTTGGGGCATTTTGTGGCAATAATTCTACCAATATTACATCCGTACCAATTTTACAAATATTTTGATATGGGATAAATATGTCATTTTGAGATTTAAAAAAACTTCGTTTTATACTCGGCACTACAAATCCTAAAAGTTTGCCATAAGTATCATCAAATATGGCATCAATTATATGCCCTAAATTTTTACCATCTACAATATTGACCACTGTTTTCTGTCTTAATTCAGCATAAGAAATTTCCACTACTCACCCCTATCAATTTTTATTCCGTATCTTAAGTAGTGCAATTTAGCTTTTATCTATTTTGTTTATTATTAATATATGCTTAGACCTTTAAAAAGTGCAAAAAAAATGTACAGAATTTTATAAAACTACTTAACATATTTTATTTGAATTTCATAATAAATTGTCCAAATTTTTATCTATGGTTATTAAACCTTTGTGTTTATTGACATTTTTTTGTATAATTAATATTAAGGAGAAAAAATTATGTCAGAATTATTAGAAAAACCTTACTTATCAAAACAAGAAATAAATCACTCACTATGGAAGTAGATTTCAAAAATTTGCAATATGCCATATCTTCAATTTTAATTGGGACTGAACTCAATGGCGATTCAATTAATTTACGCTTATTTAATTCTACAAGCACTCTCGTAGTAGGCACAAAAAATAACGGGTTATACGAACGATATATTTCACCTTTTATACAAATTTTATCTTGTGTAAAGGATAAACCTTCAATGGTAATATTAGACCACACTAGTGACTTAGTTAAATACAACTCAAATAAATTAAAAAATGAAGGCTACAATATTAAAGTTTTGAATTTAGAAAATCCAAAAATATCAAATAGTTTAAACCCTATCACTATATTATATGATTTATATCAAGAAGCCCATTCAATAGAAAATCCATCAGAACGCAATCAATATCTACAAGACATTAATAATATTGCTAAGTTATGTACTGAAATTTTATTTTCACAAACTCAGGGTCTCTCTGCTGTTCAATCAAAAGAAGTTCTACTTGCTGTAATTTTAACGATGTTGGAAGACCATAACATAACTAAAGAAAAATTTAACCTATATACTGCCTATCAATTCATAGTAAATAATGACTTACAGGACATTAAAAAATACACATATTTTGATAGACCTAGCACTTCAATAGCTATTGAATCAGGGCTTAATGTATCAAAAATGTTATCTTCACAATTTAATGTAACACAACAAATTATAAAAGAAAAGCTTAATTTCTTAGAAGACATTGATTACCATAATTTAATAAATACAAATACTATTGATTTAGATGAACTATTAAATGCACCCACGGCTCTATTTGTAATACCTTCTAAATCACCACAAATTAATTATTTATCATCTATATATTTATCTATTATTGAAGAATCAATTTTAACAAAGAGAATGTTAAAACAACAAACAAATGGTAAACATATTTATATGTTTTTAAATGAGATTACCGAAATTCCTTATATGCCTTACATTAGAAAACCATTATTTATGGGAGCATCATATAAAATTTTTTCCGTTATTTCTACAGATAGTTTTACAAAACTAGAAAAGTGGTTTGGTGAAGACGATTTTAATGCAATCAATCTATGTGAAACAAATATATATTTGCATACTACCGATAGTCACACAAAATATCAACTTGCAAAATCATTTTATTTAGCAAGCAAACCACATGATTATTCAAAAGATGAAATTGTCGGTGTCCCAGCAAAAATAGATTGGGACAAAATAGAAGAAGAAAGAAATACCCTCAATCAAGAAGATATAGACAACTATATCAAGGATATGGATAATTTGCCTATAAATAGTGCTATAGTAAAATTAAGTTCTTATAGCCCTTTCATATCTAGTTTTATAAGTGTAAATGATTCACCACTTTTTGA
>CALWAB010000074.1 GCA_944372745.1 uncultured Clostridia bacterium
TTAAATTGGTTATTAAAAAACCTTCGCATAAATGCATTTACCGCCACTTTTGCTTTGTCTTCAGGCATATCAAATGTTTGGCTTAATAACATTGCAATCTTACTTACCCCACTTTTCCTTCTCAAGAAGTGATACAGTATAAAATCATTTATAGAGTAGTCGCCTATGATTTCTTCAGTTTTCTGCACAATCTCTCCGTCATTTGTTGGCAAAAGTTCAGGAGAAATAGGCGTATCTAAAATATCAAACAAAATATCTTTTAACTTATTGTCATCCTCTGCTACACTTGCAATCAAACTGCGAACAAGAGTCTTAGGTATGTCCACATTGACTGCATAACCGCTTATATGGTCGCCCGTATATGTGCAATAGCCAAGTGCCAATTCTGACAAATCACCCGTCCCCACTACAATGGCATTTTCCATATTTGATATGTCCATAAGCACTTGTGTTCTTTCTCGTGCTTGTGCGTTCTCAAATGCTACACTTGTATCATCATCTTGAAGACCAATATCCTTAAAGTGCTGTAAACAAGTCTTTTTAATGTCCACAATCTTAGATGTAGCACCTATGGCATCTATCAATTTAATAGCGTTATTGTATGTCCTACTGCTAGTGCCAAAACAAGGCATAGAAACCGCTATTATATTTGTTTTATCCAAATTCAAAATTTCCATTGCCCTTTTGCACACAATCAATGCAAGCGTTGAATCTAGTCCGCCCGACACTCCTATGACCACCTTATTTATATTTGTGGACTTTAAACGCTTAGCAAGTGCATAAGACTGCATATTTAATATATCATTACATACTTTTTTTGCATTTTCCCTTGGTATAAAGGGGTATTTATTGTATTTTCTACTTAATATTAAATTGTCACTATTGCACAACCTAAATTGTATATTTTGGCACTTAACTGTAGATTTTGTACAACTATATGTGCTATTATTTCGCTTTTCACTCTCTAAAAATGCACAGTCTATATCTGCAAATATTATTTTTGTATCGAAAGTATAATCTGCATTTCTTATAAGTTCTTGTCCATTTTCAAAAATCATTGCATCGCCACTATAAATTAAGTCTGTGCTAGATTCATTTACCCCAGAAGAAGCGTATACATATCCACTCATCAATTTTGCTGACTGCATTTTGACTAAGTTATATCTGTACTCACTCTTTGTCACAATGTCTGGGCTGGCGGAAAGATTGAATATTATATTTGCTCCATTCAATGCAAGTTCATCGCTTTGTGGCTTGATGCCCCACAAGTCTTCGCAAAGTTCTATGCCGAATTTAATTTCGCTATAGTCATCCGCACTGAATATCAAATTCTCACCAAACGGTATTTCTTGATTGCATAGGTTTATAGTTGTCGGTTCGTCTAAAATAGAAAACCATCTCGCTTCATAAAACTCGCATCTATTAGGCAAATACCTTTTAGGCACTATGCCCAAAATCTTGCCATTTTGAATGACAACGGCTGTGTTATACAATTTCCCATTTTCACTTAACGGCGAACCCACTATGAAGACTATGTCCTTATTTTGCGACCAAGCACACAATTCCCTTATTGCATGTCTACTTGCACACAATAAATCTTCATTAAAGAACAAGTCTTGACAAGTGTACCCAGTGATACTGAGTTCCGGGAATGAAACTATTTGTATGCCCTTCTGTATACAATTTTCAAGAGCCTTCACAATCATTTTGACATTGTACTCTACATCCGCCACCTTCATACTAGGCACAACTGCCCCCACTCGTACATAACCATATTTATTAAACATTTTTTACTCCGTAAATATTTTTTTGTTTTTCTCATTTAACATTTTATTTTTTAATTCTCTTAAATTATCTGACAAATCTACATAATATTTATGTGGATTATTGAGGCGTTTTATTTCTTCCCACAAAGTTCCAAGTTCTCTTTGCACTTTGTTTTTGATTTCTTCAATAGTGGGTTGCTTATAGACCAATTCACCATTTTTAAATATTAACTTTTGCAATTCTTTTACATAATAATTTTGAAGTTTAGTTTGCTTCCAAGTGTCTTTCTCATCTGTCAAAATTATTTCATCCTTGGGTATGATTTCATCGGCTAAAGCCACCAAATCGCCTAAAGCATAATGTGTATTTCTATCATAAAATCTGTAGACCTTTTTATATGAAGGGTTTGTAATCTTTTCTACATTTTCGCTTATTTTTATGCGTGGAATTATTTCCCCATTTTCTTCAACCGCCACCAATTTATATACACCATTAAATACTGGGCAACTCTTACTTGTAATCAAATTCTCTCCTACGCCAAAACTATCTATAGGTGCGTCTTGCTCAAGCAAATCTTTGATTAAATATTCGTCCAAGGAATTTGACACAGTAATTTTGCAATCATTCATCCCATTTTTGTCCAAAATTTCTCTAGCCCTTTTAGACAAATACGCTAAATCTCCACTGTCAAGCCTTATGCCCTTTAATCTATAACCATTAGGTTCAAGATAATTTTTAGCCACCTTAATTGCATTGACAAGTCCGCTTCTCAAAGTGTCTATGGTGTCTATCAAAAGTATGCAATTATTAGGATAGCATTTTGCATAATTTAAAAATGCTTGATATTCATCGTCATATTTCATAATGTGACTATGTGCCATAGTGCCAAGCAATGGGACATTGTAGTCAAAGCCTGTTTGATAACAAGATGTGCCGACCGCTCCACCTATGTACGCATATTTTGCACCAATACTAGCCGCGTCCGCTCCGTGTGCTCGCCTTGCACCAAATTCCATAACAGCCCTGCCTTGTGCTTGAGTCACAATGCGTGAAGTTTTAGTAGTTATCATAGTGGCGTGATTAAATCTATTCAATATGTCAGTCTCAAGCAACTGTGCCTCTATGGCATTTGCTCGCACTGTGATAATAGGCTCGCCAGCAAATACTGCTGTGCCATCTTCCACTGCGTAAATGTCACCACTAAATTTAAAGTTCAGTAGATACTGCAAGAAATCTTCGTCAAACATATTTGCATTTCTCAAATACTCAATGTCTTTCTTATCAAAATGAAAATTCTCTACAAAATCTATAATTTCACTCAATCCGCCACTTATATTATAGCCACCATTATCTAAATTTTTTCTAAAGTACACATCAAAGCAACAATACTCGTCTCTTTTGCCACACTTGAAATCTGTATACGCCATTGTGAGTTCATAAAAATCAATTAACTTCTTCATAATTACTCCTTAATATATTCTTCTACCAATTTTACGCCTGCTTGATTCATCAATTTAAATGCCATTTCGTTGTATTCATTTCGTGGATGATTTGGGGCATCATAAGTTTCCACCACATTTTTAGGCACTGTAACTACCACTTCCCTATTATTTTCGTCAAAATAGTTCACTAGTGGCAATACAAGGTTAAGGACACAAATGTCGGTACAACACCCCATTACAACCACCTCAAATAGATTTGTGCATTTATCTAAGTCTTGCAAAAAATTTTTAGCAAATATAGCACTTGTACTATTTTTCTTATATATATTTGCTCGCCTAATGTATTTTTGCAATTTGTCCACTACCTGCGCCTCATTTGTCCCTTCCACGCAATGTTTAGGGAATTTCTTAAATTCTGTGGCGTATTCCTTGTGTGCTTCCACCACAAACCACAATGCTTCATTTGGTTGCAAACTATTGAGAATTTTGACCAGTGCACCTATAATATGCGAAATTCCTTTGTCGTGCATTGCCCCACAATTCAAAAAACCATTGACCATATCTACATTGATATAAAGCCTTTCAATTTGTTTATAATCTTTTAAATACATAATCTATCCTTCCAAATGTTAACAAACTTGACTTCTCGCCTTTTTTTTGCACTATTTTTTGTCAATTTTTGTGTTATTAACATTTTGTTATTAACATTATATTAAAAACAGAATCATTTGTCAACCCTTTTTCACAAAAAAATTGAATTTTATGAAAAAAGGACATTGAGCAAATCTGTCAATGCCTTTAGTATTTAGAAGATTTATCTCCTTAAAATAGAAAAAGAACTACCCGTTCCCTTTCAAAATTTTGATTTGTATCTAAAATGATTATATTTAAATTACTTCACTTTCTTAATTACCAATTCTGGCTTATTCTCTCTAAACCAATCGACTGTATCAAAGAGTGTTTCTTCTACATTACGCACGGTATAGCCCAATTTCTCCTTTGCTTTTTGATTGCTAAAATTGGAATTGCTATTCAATGTATAAAGTGAATATGCACTGAAAACTGGCTTTTTGTTTCTAACTTTGTAATATAGATTGGCAAAAGGCACCATCAATTTAACGAACCAAAGGGCAATTTTATAAGGCAATTTCTTGCGTTTTAGTTTTTTATTTAAGATTGTGAGCATTTCTTTTAATGTCACATAACGCCCAGACAATATGTAACCTTCACCACTTTCACCCTTTTCGCCTGCTAAAATTATACCATTTACGACATCACGCACATCCACAAAGTTGTATCCGCCTTTTACATAGGCAAAAAGTTTCTCATTCATATAATCGAGTATCACTTGCCCTAGTTCCGAAATCTTGTAGTCGCAAGGTCCTATTACTCCAGACGGATAAACGACCACTGCATCAAGTTCACCACTCTTTGCCTTTTCCATTATATAGCCCGTAGCTAGCGCTTTAGTTTTTGCATAATTCCCCACCAAGTTAGAACTATCAAATGTGCTGGGTTCTGTCAATACTTTGCCTTCAACTGGGTCAATTATATGTACACTACTTGTGTAAATTAAGCGTTTTGCCTTTTTCTCAATACACGCATCCACAATATTTTTTGTTCCACCCACATTGACTTTCTTAATCTTTTCATAAGGGATATTTGCTATATCAATTACGCCCGCCAAATGATAGACTGTGTCGCCTTCTTCAATCACGCTAAATACAAAATCTCTGTCCGTTATATCGCCATAACGCACATCTAGTTTTAAATCATCAAGTGGTGTCATATCTTCATTAGGCAATATGATGACTATCACTGCTTCCCCTTTTTCTATGAGTGCCTTGACAAGCACATTGCCTATATGACCTGTCGCACCCGTCACTACTATCTTTGACATTTTTACTCCTTAAAACTATTATAACCACTTTGTTATTAAATTACAAATGTTTTAATATTTATCTAGAATTTTTTAAAAAAAGCATACTATTTCATAAGTATATACACTCTATATAATATACCATAGATAAGCAAATATAATTTGCTTCAGGCTGTAGTAGACAAACTACAAATAGAAAATTTAATAAAATTAAATTTTACTTTTTGCGGTAGCAAAAAGCAATATTTTATTATGTTTTTTATACAAAAACTTAATTTTATAGTGCTTTTAGACCAAAGGTCAAGGGTACTTGCGTACGGCATTGGTCACTACTTTGAGAGAACATACAAAGCTTATCCTATTGCATACTAAGAACACGCCACGGGGTGGCATCACCCTTGTCCTTGTACTAGGGCATCAAAAGGATGGAAAATCCCCTAGAATTTTTTTGTCTACACTCTCAAGTAAATATAATTTGCTTCAGGCTGTAGTAGA
>CALWAB010000075.1 GCA_944372745.1 uncultured Clostridia bacterium
GTAAAAGACAGAACCGGCGGGTGCTTCGTGTGAAGTACCCGCCGCTCTTGCCTTATATTGAGAAGTATATGATAAAGGCGAACCCGTCTCCTAAAGGAAACGGGTCCGCCTTTAACTTGTCTGGTGAACCGACTGTTAATTATCCGAACACCTTATTTACTGTTAAAAATGGATTTTGCTTCATAATTCAAGTAAGTTAATCTCTATTAAATAAGGATTACATGGTGATTCAAGTAATGAAATATATGGACAATTGACATAAGACTAAATATTTGTTACAATATTTTTTGATAAAGATTATATGTACATAGGAAAAGCTAGTCATGCAAGAATTTCCAAAACCGCAATATATTGGCTGGATAATAAAAGAAAATGGCATTGTATTTGAAGACAAAGTCCCATTACTTAGCTATCGAATTGACTATGATGAAACTAAGGACGATGTCCTAGATGAATGGGCGGACCATATACGCAAACATTACATCAGGGACGAAGCTCTTGAAGAAAGCATATCTTCGTTACATTTAACAAAAAAAGAATATTTGTCTTCTTATGAAATTCCACAAAAATGTCATACTATGGGACCAAGTACTATATCTGCAGAATGGGCAGAGATACTAGTGTATGATTTAATAGAGTATGTTTTAGATTATGTAGCTTTACGAGGTCGACATTGGAATAAGCCAACTCCCACCTCCCCAGTAGCAGGCTCTGATATATTGGGAGCTAAAATGAAAAAAGAAACTTCATCTTCAGACGATGAATTATTTATAATAGAAGTTAAAGCATCTTTGTCTAAATGTGACTATAATAAATTAGTTAAAGCGAAACTTGATTCTGAGGATGATACTTTTAGACATTCAATTTCTTTAAATTTTATGAGAAGAAAATATTTAGAAGCACATGAAGATGTTTTAATGAGACTTGCTGAGCGTTTCCAACAAAAAGCAAATATGCCATATAAGATACGCTATGGGGCAGCAGCAGTTGTCACTCAAAAAGAAATAAAAAATAAAACCATAACCGGAATAAATGGTAGCGACTTAAATATTAAAGTTGATGACCAGATTTTTTTAATACATGGCGATAGACTAATGAATTTAGCTTACAACCTTTACGAGAGGATAATAAAATGATAACAACATCAAGTGTTCAATACATGCTTAGAGAGGCTAAGTCTAGAGCTAAACAAAAAGAATTTAACATAGACGTTGAAGATTATCCAAGATATGTAACAGACTCAAAAGACCTCGATTACTCTGCAGTTTATGCTTTGTCTAAATATGTTGAGGCAATCATTGATAAACAAGAAAACAACATATCTGAATTTTATAAAGACCTAGATGTTGTATCTCAGTATTTCAACGCGGCTACAAACATCGTTAGAGATCATGATTATTCTATAGACTATCTTTTATCTGGTGCAAGTACATATTTTTTGTTAGATGACTTTGGGTCTGCCAAAGCCTTGTTGGATCAATTGTTATATAGGGACTTGGAGAATGACGATCGTCGCGTACTTTTTGCAGTTCTCTATGCCATGTATCATAGAAATAATAATAAGAATATCCCACAAAACAATCGGGATATTTATGAAAAATTTTTAGCTTTTCTTGATACTGGTAATGATATAGACAACATCTATAATAAAGTAGAGAATTATATATCTTTTCTTTTGCGTCAACAAGACGATTTAGGCGTTTATTATAGCCAAATTTTATATGCAATCATCGAAAAAGCAGACAATAATTCTTCTTGGCGACTATTGCCTACTTATAGCAATCTTTCTATTGATATTTGGTCTCCTTTTTTAAAACAATCATATGCTCCAAAGATTTTGTGGACAGCGCAACGACTTATTGGAGAAGCCGGTTTATTAAAAGGCAATAATGGAATAATTCAACTTCCTACTGGTGTAGGAAAAACCAAAAGTCTAGAACTTATAATTAGATCTTCATTTTTAAGTAATCGTACAAATTCAGTTATTATTATTTCCCCACTACGAGCTTTATGCTCCGAAATCAAAATCGATATGTATAAAGCATTCGGTAAAGAGATTAAAATTAATCAGCTGTCGGATGCGCTACAAGAGGACTATGTTGTAGGCAACGACGATAAAAAACATATCACTATTTGTACCCCCGAAAAATTAAAATACATTATGCACCATAATATGGAAGTGCTTTACGCAACAGGTCTTTTTGTTTTTGATGAAGGGCATTTATTTGATTCTCCTAAACGCGGAGCAAGTTATGAATTATTGGTTACAACAATCAAGACATTATGCCTAAACGATACAAACAAACAATGTGTGTTTATATCGGCGGTAATGCAAAATGCAGATGCTATTAAAAATTGGCTATTTAACGATGCGGGAGTACTGGTTTCAAGCCAAAGTATAAGAACAACAGAAAAGAATATAGGTTTTCTTTCAACAACAAGCAATTCTGTTGATTATTATATTGATAATGACTATTCGACTAGAAACTATTGGGTTCAAAATGTCATTAAAGAATACCCGTTATTAACTCCTACTGGTAGAATTTCAAAAACAAAAAAATTTCCAGATTCAACAGCTAAAGATGTGTCGCTTTACTTAGCAAATTTATTGTGCCACAATGGTTCAGTGGCAATTTATTTATCACGACCGGATTGGATAGAAACTTATATAAAAAGAATAATCGAAATAAAAAGCACGCAAAATTTATTTGAAAATTTAAGATCAGAAATTAACGAGATTGAACGTGATAAATTAAAACGATTAATGGATATACATTATGGAGTAAATTCGAGTTTTAGCAAGGGCGTATTATATGGGGTGCTTCCGCATTATGCCGATTTAGAAGACGGGATTAAGACATCCGTAGAATATGCAATTAAAAATGATTTTTTCAAAGTGGTTATATGCACGTCCACTCTCGCTCAAGGCGTTAATATTCCAATCAAATACTTATTAATTGCAGAATTTAGTGCTTATCAAAGAGAGCTTCAAGCTAAGGAAATTCAAAATCTTATTGGTAGAACAGCACGTTCAGGTATGCATACAGAAGGAAGCATCATAGTAACAGATATAAAATTTTACGAAGAGCGAAACAATTCAAAGGGTTATATTTTTCAATGGGGAGGTAAATACAACTGGGAAAAAAAGACTGCGCTTTTTAATCCTCAAAATAGTGAACCATGTGGTAGTTGTATTTTGGAAATTTTTATTCCGCTTAATATTTGCAATAGATATGAACCAGTTTTTTTAGGCGGTGAGGTTATTGAGGCAATAAAAAATGGTGATATTACTTTATCGGAGCTAAATAAAGAATTAGTTCAAGTTGCAGAAAAAATAGAATTGAAATACAATAAAGAAGAAATTATCAGGAATATCAATAAATATATTCGCAATACTTTATACACGTTGGATTCAATAGAAACACATTTGTGTTTTCTAAAGGGTATAGAGCCTGATTTATCATTTGAAGAAATAGCAGAAAATTTAAGTAAAACTACTTTAGCATATGCCTTAGCAGATGACAAAACAAAAACATTTATTAATAATTTATTCTTGGCTATAGCTGAGCAAATTAACAGCATTGATGAAGAACAAAACGTAATTTACCAAGCAAAGGCCATGACAAGCATAAATTTAACTAAACAAATTAAAGAATGGTTGGTGAAAAATGCAGATGAGGTAGAAAAACAAGATGTACAGAAAACAATTAACCTTTTTTATTTGTTGTATTATTCTGTAAATGAAAACATTGAACTAGAAGAAACTGTAGCTCTAAAGGTCTTAGAACTATGGTTATCAGGGAATACTATTGTTCAAATACAAAATAAAATCTTTAACCTGTTCAATATAAATAAAACAATTTATTCAATAGAGAAATTTTGTCGGCGCAACTTGTCGTATACCTTAAGTTTTTTGATTGGTAATGTAATTGATTTAAGTGAAGAATTAACAGAATCTACAAAGTTGTTTTTAAAAAGACTGCAAAAAAGAGTTAAATACGGACTACCAACAACAACATCAATATCTATATACGAGAAAGGAATTTGTGATAGAGCTATAGCACAAGATTTAGCTTCTTTAATTGGCTTTGATGATGTTGATGATAGTTATATTATTCCTATACTTCAAAACAAAAAAGATGAACTTAATGCAAAATTGAAGCCATATCCAACCGTTTTCTATAAACTGTTTAATGAAATGATATGCTAATGCGTATATATATTACTAAGATAATTAAATAGTAATTGTTAATTGGCAATCTTCGTTTTGTTGTTGACGAAGAATATGGCACTATAGATATAAAGCAATATGTGGAAGGATATGTGTTATAATATCTACAAAATTGCTTGGACCGTGAATAAAGGGGAATGTATAAAAGGATTAAATTTTGAGTGCTATTATTTTGTTGCATACTTGTTCCCTCCCACTTTCACTTTACCGTTATCCTTAATCGCCATACCTTTCCCACAAGCCCTCAAATAGAGTATTTTATTATTCTCCGGTGCTTTATCCATATTTCCGTAATCAAACGTGCCTTCCGCGCTTATCTCTATGATCTTGAATCCATTTTTCACAAAGAATGAACTGAACTGCCAAAGCTTTTCG
>CALWAB010000076.1 GCA_944372745.1 uncultured Clostridia bacterium
GAATGATGTTAAAATGACTTTATAGCAAACTGCATTAAAAATATAAGAAACTCAATGTAGTTGGTGATGTAATTTCATTATTGAATATTTAAAGCGAATTTTTAATGTTTTAATAAATTATGTTCGCCTTGGCATAATTTTAATTTCTGCCATAATTAATTTGAATTAGCATAGCAATGTGATATAATAGACAATAAATATACTTTTTATATAAATTTTATTAATAAGTATAATTACCATTATATCTTTAATTGCAATAATTGCTTTTTCATTCGTCACACCTAATAAAATTTAAAATTTAATTTGCTAAATATAGTTTGATTTATAAATATATGTAAATATAAAAAATTGTTTATCATTATAATGCAAAATGTATTTTCACACATAAACTTGCCCTTTTACACTGCTTAACCAATAAATATAGATTTTATATCACAATAAACCTAATTTAAAAAAATATTTCAATCTTTTATAATTAAACAATAATAATGTTTAATGCACAAAACAAGCACAAAAGCATCAAAAAAGGAGTTTTAATGATGAATTTTATACCTTATACCTACAAAGAGAGTTTACAAACACTAATTGAAATGAGTGAAATAACACCTAGGAAAGACCAAATTTGTTACATATTTGCTGGTCCAAATGGGAGTGGTAAAAGTACATTAATCACAAATCTATATAAAAATAACAAATTAAATTGCACATACATAAATGCGGACATAATCAAATACAAGGGCAAAAATTTGACCGACCAAGATGCAATGGAAAAAGCAACTAGTCAAGTTCGTGATTTCATAGAAAATGGTTATACATTTTGTTATGAAACGGTACTTTCGCACCCTAGCAAGATAGATTTAATAAAGGTGGCTTATGACAATGGCTATAAGATTATAAGCACTTTAGTCTACACTAATTCGCCACAAATAAATTGTGCAAGAGTATTGCTTCGCTTTAAGCAAGGCGGGCACAATGTGCCACAAGACAAAATTATAAGCAGATACTACCGCTCTCTAGAGAACTTTAAGGCACTTGAGAAAATTTCAAATGAAGTACACACTTTTGACAATTCTCAAGAAATCAAATTCACCAAGTCGTAAATACAAAGGCACGACCGCCGTGGACATTAAAGCCCATTTAAATACGATTTATGCTTTCTTCAAGTGATACACAATGCTATTACCTCAATTAAAATGATAACAATCACTTCTTCATCCCTATAAGAACATTGTCCTACACCTATGGTCTTAAGTATTAACAATAAAAAAAGCACAGATTCAGTGCTAACCCCTACACTGAATTTGTGCTTTTTATATAATCAACTTATTGCTTGCTAACCCCTACTAGCAATAAGTCAATTAACTCTAGATTTTGTATTCATTATTATCCCTTGTTCTTATTCAATAGCATTATATTCTGTATCACTATATAACTAATGAATTATTGAAGTCATTACCTGTGCCTGATATTGTTATCGATTGGTCGGCAGTCGAATCAGCGTCGGCAGTCATAAATGTGTAAGAATTATTGACTACTGCACCTGTACCGCTAAATGATATATTGTACATATATGGCTTAGATACTATGATTGTGTATGTGACATTTTTTGCCAATTCTAATGTCACAGTTTGTGAACTATTGACTACTATCTGTGTCATACTCGTATAATTGTTCTCTACTCCATTCAATAGGTATATTATTATTCCTTTTGAATTTTGTACATTTAGCGTTATATTGATATTGATTGTGCTTGTGTTCTTACTCCACACTGCATACAGTATTGTACTTGTACTAAATGGATAGGTTTGCCCTGCTGTGTACTCTGCACTTGTTGCTCCACTATTTGTACTCCAACCTAGGAATGTATAATTCGGTCGACTAAATGCGTTTTGTGCAAGCTGAATTTGTGCATTTGTGGTATTTGCACTCGCTGTGCCGGTTGCGGTCAAATATGCTGTGCCTTGAGTACTTGCAGTACTTCCACTGCCATTATTCCCATTGTATGAGATTGTAACAGTGTATCGCACTATCGCGTAATATGTTTCTCCACCACTTATTGTGACGCTTGCTCCAGCATTTACACTAGAGGTCGTGCTAGTCGGTGTGGTTGTCCACCCCACCGCTGTTTGTCCACTACTTGTGGTAATGCTGGGAGCATTTATTTGACCGCTTGTCGCATTATTATAAATTGTTACGCTTACAGGCTGTGCCGATGTCGTATTTATTTGATAGAAATTTGCTGTAATCTCTTTGCTAAAGATTGCATACAATGTTGTTGCTCGCCCCGGCATACTGAATGATGATAGCCCTGTTGTAGCATTTGGGTTATCGTTCCAGCCGACAAATGTCCAGCCTGATTTGGTGGCTGTTGGGCTAAGGTCGACATTCGCCCCTTCCTGCACCATTTGACTTTGAGCCGTTGTACTACCCCCATTTGTTGTAGCATCATAAGTTAAGGTAAAACCTGCTAATGCAGTTGTACCACCCACATTAAATGATTGTTGTATATTATTGAGTGTTAATACTACTTGATTACCACTAACTGTATATGAATAATCACAATAATTAGGTATACTCCCACTTGTCGCACTTGTACCTATTGTTATATCCGTACCACCTATATTGAGTGTAAAATTGTATGTATCAGTATTTACACCATTGTATGTTATTTCTACTGTCCCATTAGAAGATGTATCATTCTTTAGCACATTCTTGCCTTGTGATTGGAAAACAGTTTGTGCAATATTATTTGATGTGGGTGTTATGGTAACTTCCCCTGTCGTATCGCCAGCAGATACACTTGCAAGCAAATTGCTTGCAAGTGATTTCAGATTTAGATGGAGCGCAACTCGCACGCCGTAAGTATAGTCAACATTATAGTTGCTATTGTGAGCACCCGAGTTGAGGATACCGCGCGCGCCACCAGTACTACCTGAATAGCCGGAACGCAGCCACACCCAGGAACCGTTCGTCGTATCACCCCAAGCTCTATCATAACCATTTAGCTCCCACAAGCCTGTTCGCCCATCTTCTCCACTTGTCACATTTCTTAAGGTCGCAGATGCACTTGTGCTGCTTGACACATAGGAAACACCTTCTCTTTCATCAAAAGCTCTTCCTGTATCTTGTATTGTTGTATATTCTCCTGCATACCCTGTATGCAGTACTTCAAAGGCACTTGGCACCCATAGTTTATCTGTGTACGCACTTATTATATCCCCTTGCCATTGCCTATCACTTGTTTTACTAACGCTTAAACCGTCTAACCCATTTTCTAGATTATAGTAACTATTATTTTGCCCATATCCGCTTGTTCCCAGTGCATAATCACCATTTTCACTCGCTCCACTATTACTAGCTGTACCATTGTAATATTGGTTATCATCATTTGCAGAAGTTTGATAGGCACTACTTTGCCACAAGCCCGGTATATCGCTAGGTGCCACTACATATTGGTCTAATTGACTGTAGGTGTCAGTCATTGTTTGATAGGTTGGCAATACTGCTTGGTCTCTTATTTCACTTTGGCTATAATTGCCTTCGTATCTATATATCCCACTTGTCCAACTTGGATTAAACCTATGCGTCATATATTGGTCTACCATATACAAGGTCAATATGTCTTCATTGGCACTTGTACTACGATATACCACTTGCCAATATTGTGCTGCCGCATCATCTACATTATTCTCGGGGTTACTTGCTGTATCTAATAATTTTAATACTATTTGTGCATTACCTTTTGCGGTGTCTGCCCAACTGCTTTGGTCACCATATTGTCCAAAGTCTTTTGCGGATAAGTATGTAACACTGCTTCCGCTTGTTGGGGCTGTTTTACTTCCCCACACTGATGAACTATTTACCGCATTTAACAGTTCCATTAATACATCGGCATTGACACCACTTACGGTATACAATGGCTTTGTGCCGTCATTTATTGTATGTGTACTTTCATCTACGCTTCCACCTATCACGGTCATAGGTGCATTAGCGTAATATGTCCCATCGGTACTTGTCCAACCTGCTTGTGTCATATTACTTCTACTTTGTAATATTGGTTGGAGTGCCAAGATAAACATTGTCACAAATGCCAAAAACCACATCACTATTTGTAGTGTGTCGGTTCTATAGGTATGCCCTTGTATTACTGCTTTACCTTGTTTATGTCGATTATATGCTCTCATTACTTTGCCGTCCTTTTCTCTACGCTGGACGCCTGCATTATAATCTCTTGTATTTCGCGTATCTTGTCTTTTATTCTCTAGAAAGTCGCTTACTACTTCTTTACGCGCCACCATTTGTATTCGGCTTTTGCTTTTACAATTATTCATAGCATTGCCATTTTGTATATAACAGTTTTCTTCTGCCTGTATTTGCATTGCTATACATTGCTGATTATTATCTTCAATGCATTTCATTACTTCGGTAGCGTTTGGTGCTTTTGTCGCACAAGTGTTTACACTATTTTCCTTTTGCGACTGCACTACATTTAAATTGTTTGTATTTGGGGTAGTCCTTTGACTACTTTCTACCCCCCCCCCCCCCTACTTTCTTAAATTTCTTAATCATCATCTTTTCGCTCCTTTCTCACTTATATATTTATGCAAATATACTTTTTTGTCAAAATATTTATTTACACAAGTTATTTTATAATTTAGTATATCACAATCACTATAATTAATACAACTATTTTATTAATGCATTTAAAATTAATTACAAATTATAAGTAATATAGCATTATATATTAACTTAGTTTCCACAAAAACACCAAAATTAAACAATAAATAAGAATCATTTTATCTTATTATGGTATTATATTCTCAATATTTTAGTAGCTAAATCTTCAAAATCATTAAAATCGTGCGTCACGCACAAGGTCAAGCGTGGTTTTTCCTTTAATTCCGTTTTGATATTTTCAAGACATATATTTTTATTTTCGCTATCTAGGCTTTTAGTTGGTTCGTCTAACAGCAATACTTCCGCTTCATAATGCAAGGCTCGAATAAGTGACACGCGTCTTGCTATGCCACCCGAAAGTTCATTGGGCTTTAAATTTAAACTATCTACAATGTCAAATTTTTCAGCCCATTTGATTATTTGTTCCTTTTCGACTTTCAATGTGAGCATTAAATTTTCAAGCACTGTCAAACTCTCAAGCAACACATCGTCTTGAAACATATACGACACGCTATTTACGCCTTCCACTTGTCCTTCATAATCGGTCAAGTTTGCAATAATATTTAATAGCGTTGTTTTCCCCACTCCGCTTTTGCCTAATATGACGACAAAGTCATTATCATTGCACTCAAAACTGAAATCTTTAAAGATGACTTTATCACCGAATTTCTTATTTATATTTCTTAATTTCATTTATTACCTCTTGAGAGTTTAATTTATCTAAAGTCGTATACTTACTATTTAGGGGATTTCATCCCCTATAACCCTAGAGGTGGGATGCCCCACCATGGCGTGGTCTTTGGTTTGTACTAGTACTTACTTGGTAGATTCTTGCTAAGCGGTGAACACTACCGTACGCTAGCTTCTAGGGGATTTCCCATCCCCTAGAACCCTAGTGGCAGGACAGTGTCCTGCACCTATGGTCTTGGAAAGTGGTACTAGCCAAACCTAGTACCTAAAATCTTAAAAATATATTTCTTAGTGCGTTATCACGCACTAAGTATATTTATTTAGTACTAAAACTATGCTATAGTACTCAACCTAAACCACGGCAGTGTACCATCACACACCTAGCACTTAAAGTGTATGTATTTCAATAAGTTTATTAGTTTCTCAAGTACTATGGCTATAATCACTGTTATAAAGGCAAGTGCCAATAATTGCCCCATTTCAAAGTACACACTGGCGCTTTGCATAAGTCCCCCTAGACTCATATATGTGTGTGCCAACACTTCGCTTGCGACCATTACCTTTAGATTGAGTGCTATACTTGATGATAGTACAGGCAATAATACATTTTGCATTTTAGGAAAGTATACAAATTTAAAATAATCTACACCTTGTATTTTATAAATGCGACACATATTTTTTGTAGGCTCATCAATTTGTAACCCTTGAAGCCCTGCATAAATAATTGGCATAACGACCAATACACAAATTATACTTGGTGCGATTTGTGAATTAGTGAGAATGAGCAAAAATAAAATCAAGGCAATAGTGGGCAAACTTCTCAAAGTGGATACTATACTTTGCACAAAAGTGCGTGTGAAGTTTGAAACTTTGGCGAAAAAGAATAAACCCACCGCTATCACTATGGCTATGACAAAAGAAAGTAGTGTTCGCAAAATTGTATAACCCATTGACTCATAAAAAGTACTTGACTTAAGTGTGTCCCATAAATCAGCACACGCTTGTCCAAAGGTTGGCAACAATAATTCATTATTGACACACAATGCCACTATTTCCCAAATGACAAGCAGTATAAATATTGAAAGCACCACATAAAGTATATTTCTTACAATTTTTATTGCCTTTTCAAGTCGTTTAATATTAGCCTGTAATGTCATAATAAGCCTCAGGCGGTATTAAATTAGTAGAATTTTCGTTTATTTCTCGCAAAGCGTCAATGTAATTGTCTATATTTTGTTTTTCATCTACAGCCAATTTAAAACCTATATTGCACCTTGTGATTAAGTCGCGTGTTATCAAATTTTCTTTGAATGATGTCACCACCCCTTCTTGCAAATGACTTTCAATTATATCATATATTTTTGTGACATTTGAGTGGGCAAACATCACAATGTTTTGTAGTTCTTCAATTAAGTAGCCTATTTCTTCAGCGTCAAACACATTCTTTTTGATAACTAACACGCTTTGTGGGTACTCGCCCATTATATCTTGTACATCACCAATGACTTCAAGCCCTTCCACTTGACTTAGCATAAGCGAAACTGCAGGTTCAGCCACTACCGCATATTCCACTTTGCCACTCATAAAACCACCAATCAATTCTTGTGCGGTCGCACCAATGAGCATAGTATTATCTTGTGTTTGACTACTCTCACTATATGGGATATTGAGTTCATTGAGCATTATCTTCGTTGTAAGCCCTGGTACATTATTTAAGTTTATAACATAAAGATTATGCCCAATCACATCTTGTACGCTCGCTCCAGCATTGGATACCAAATATAAATTGCCAAATGTCATAACTGACAATATTTGATAATCTTCTCCACACACTTTTGAAGCGAGATTCAATGGCAATACCGCCACATCTGCTTGTCTATTTGCCACTAGTCCTGCAATATTGTCACTGCTGACAATACGATATTCAGTACTTTCACCATTTATTTTATAATCCTTGCTCATTAGCCCTAGCATACTTAAAGCAGGTGCACCATCTGGCATAACGACCAAAACTTGAGAAGCACTGCCACACCCTACAAATATAAAAACACTCACCATAAGTGCAAACATTACACACAAAATCTTATTCATAATTTTAGTTTACCACAATTAATAAAAACTATCAAGCAAAATTTAACCAGCAATTAAAGTAAATATGTAATTATTAAAATAAAAAATAGCACACAAATTAATGAAAGCACATAAAATTTTTAAGTAATTTACTAATGAATAAAATATCTTATAATGAATTTTGTGATTAATACATTTTTTTGTTTATAAAGTCCCTATCTTTGCCATTTAGTCCCGCCCACAAAATCTTTTTCCATATCACTCCATAGTTTAAAATTGTAAAATTAATATTATAATAAATACTTCATTAAATTTTATGACTTTCTAAAGCAAAAACAAATTAAAAATAATAATAAACGGAAAACAATCTTTTTAATCATACTAAAGATACTTAATTATGCCCTACTTTCATTTTAGTTTTAACCATTGCAGTTGAATTTATATTCCATATTATTATGTATGAATAAAATAGCAATAACTAATACATACTAACATTAAATAAAAATAATGAAATTTATATCATTGTATGTGTTTTTTGCTTGATTAAATTTTTTAATTATGCTATTATCTATCTAGATTATAAAAAAGGAGAAAAATAAGTATGTCAAAATCTATTAACAAAAAAGTGCTTTCAAAAGCCTTTATGCTAGTTGCTTCCTTAGGGTTGATACTTATGTGTGCCATAACATTTTCAGCGTGTGGCAAAGAAGACCCAAAGTACACTGTTCCTGAAGGTTTGAGAGCGACT
>CALWAB010000077.1 GCA_944372745.1 uncultured Clostridia bacterium
CTTTACCATTTTTTGTCGTTTAGTATGTGATTTTATTAGTAATAGTGCGTAAAATTGATAGTAATACGGCATTTTTTTGATTTTGTGTGTTTTGTTTGAAAATATTAATGCGATTAATATGTCAATAGTAAAATTGATTTATATATTAGTTTCTAAAAAATGCAATAAGGTTAGTATGATAGTGTTCACTGATTTATAAGTGTGTGCATAGACACCGCAAAAACTGTATATAACTTTTTACAAGTAATGATATAAAAACTTAAGCAACCTACTTCGTAAGACAATGGGCGTGATGTCTTTTATGGCTTAGAAAATGTTTGTGGACGCATATACAAATTTATTGTTTCATAAATTATCTAGCGTGCATTAACTTAATAGAATTGATTTTGTGTTTGTTTTGACTTGCCTTCTTACTCATTAATTTTGATTTTATTGAGTAAGAACTAGCGTACGGCAGTGGGTGCGATGGCGCACTGTTGTAGTTTTTAGTGAGTACTTAGGCAAATTAAAGTACTAAATAATTATGCTTTGTGCGAAAGCACAAAGGTGTGATGGCACACTGCCGTGGTCTTAGGTAAGTATCTAGACACAAATTAGTACTTAAATAATATACTTAGTGCTTGATAAAGCACTAAGAAATATTTTATTAGGTTCTTAGTACAAAACTTGGATAGTGTCACTTCCCAAGACCCTAGGTGCAGGACAATGTCCTGCCACTAGGGTTCTAGGGGATGGGAAATCCCCTAGAGTACTAGCGTACGGCAGTGATCACCGCCTTGAGAGGACCTACAAAGTAAGTGCTAGTACCAATAAGCACCATAGTACATATCAAGATACTATATAATGCTTAGTACTTAAATAGATATATAGGTACTTACACAAGACCACGGCAGTGTGCCTTCACACCCACGCCATAGGGTGGCATCATCCTTGTCCTGCTCTGGGGTTCTAGGGGACGAAATCCCCTAGACACTTCAAGGCGTGAAGGAGAACGGGGGAGTTCCCTTTCAAATGCCCTAGCGTAATTGCAATACATTAAAAGACAAAAAAGGTAAGTAAATACCTTGACAAAAATTTTAAGATACTATATAATATAAGAACATTATATAAATTTTAGAAAAATCTTAAAAGGAGTGGGTATTATGAAAAGAACTTATCAACCAAAAAAGAAACACAGAAATAAAGTTCACGGTTTCCGTCAAAGAATGCAGACTACAGCAGGTAGACGCGTACTCAAAAGACGCAGAGCGCGTGGTAGAGCAAAACTAACTGTATAATAAATTGCTCATTATATTTATAGTGAGCATTTTTTATTAAAAGGAACGAGGGCATCTGTATGATAAAGAAAAAATACAGAATTAAAAAAATTAAAGAATTTAATTATATGTTTCGCAATGGTAAACGCATCAATGGCAACTGTTTGACGCTTATATCTACTAAAGCCTATTTGCCATATTCAAGGTTTGGCATAAGTATAAGCAATAAAATTGGAAATGCTGTTATTAGAAATAAAGTTAAACGCCGTATACGCAATGCTATCTGTGAATATTGGCAAAATAATCCACATTTAGACAAAAAGAACTACATTTTTGTGGCGCGTCCTAACATAGAAAATATGAGTTATGCAGAATTAAAGGATAGTGTCTATAATCTATTTAGAAGGGTGCAAATATGAATATATTAGACATATTGCTTTTGCCTTTTAAATGGCTTGCTGAACTTTTGATATATTTTTACAAATTTTGCATCTCACCATTGCTTCCGCACGCGTGCATATATTTGCCCACCTGTTCGACATATACACTAAAGGCAATCAAGTCATTTGGCGTAATCAAAGGCTCATACTTAGGGCTAAAACGCATTTTGCGATGTACGCCTAGACATTGTAGTTGTGTAGACCCAGTGCCTGATAATGTAAAAGGAGATTGTAAATGGTTAGTATAATTAATAGTCTGCTCTCATCAGCTATGCAAATTCCGCAAGGGCTAGGTGTGTGGGAAGACATAATTAGATGGTTTTATGGCTTTATAGGTGATTATGGTTTTACAATCATTTTGATAGCAGTAATTATAAAATTATTGATGCTACCACTTGATTACTTTATGAGACGCTCTACTGCTAAGACACAGGCGGTTCAGGAGCGTTTGCAACCACAATTACAAAAATTGCAAGAGAAGTACAAAGACGACAAGAATACGCTCAATCAAAAGACTATGGAACTATATAAGCGTGAAAATGTCGGTATGTTTGGCTCGTGTGGTATTATGATACTGTATATGGCTATTACAATATTTGTGTTCTTAACTCTTTTCTTTGGAATGAACAATATTGCTAGAAATGCGGTCGAACAACAATACACAGAACTAAAAGCCACTTACGATAGTGTGCAAATGGCGGATGGTCAAACGCAGGAAGAATTTGAACTTGCTCGAAATCAAGCAGTGCTTGATAAATACAATGAAATAAAGACAAGTTGGTTGTGGATAGAAAATATTTGGCGTCCAGATAGAACAGTCAGCCCAATAGCAACATTTGAAGAATATGCAAGCATTGCTGGAATTAGTGAAAGTGATGAAAATTATGAACAATTAAAAGCTGAATATGAAGAAGTGATGACGCCGCTTAGGAATAGTCTAGGGAATGACAACGGTTATTATATATTGATAATACTTGCTGCATTAGTCACTTTCCTTTCCGCTTGGCTCAGCAATCATGTTATAAAGAAGCGAAAGAAGAAAGAAGAACCTGTGGATGAAGGGCGAATAGTGTCCGCTAAAGGTGAACGCGAAAAGCCAAGCAATAAGCCACAAGGAGCACTTGCTCAAAAGATTATGATGTTTGTATTGCCAATCATTATGATTGTGTTCACTTGGGGATACAGTGCAGCATTCGCTATATACATTGTGGCAATGTCCACTTGTGGTGCAATAATTAACTATGTTCTAGGCTTAATTTTGAACAAGAAAAAAGACGATTTAGCAAAACCTAAGAAAGACAACAAAACGCAAGTCAAAAAACCTGACTATGTAAGACAGTAGAGGTGTGTATGAAGAACGAAGTAGAAGCAGTAGGCAAGACCGTAGAAGATGCAGTCAATACCGCATTGGAAGAATTAGGGACAAGCATTGATAAAGTTAATGTCGATATTTTGTGCGAAGGTGGAATGTTCAAAAAAGCAAAAGTTCGCGTGAAGTTACTACTTGATAGAGCGGAAGAAAATGCTGAAATAGTGAATGAAATTGTCAACGAACACGAAGAAATTGATAAAGAAACAGAGGAAGTTGACAATAAATTAGCACAAGACATTAAACAAGCTGTTGTAAACGGAGATTACAACACTTATGTAGCAAAATTTTTAAAAGACGCACTCAATAATTACATTAATGACCTTGACATTCAAGAGAGAGAACAGAACAAGGTGTTTGTATTACAAATCAAAGGTCAAGGCAGTGAGAAATTGGGCAAGACGGAAGTTGTCAATGCATTGCAAACGCTTTTGAATGCTATTGAGCGTCACCACAATAAAGAGAATGCCAAGCGTATTATAGTCAATGTAGGCGACTATGAAGAGAAAAGAAAAGAGATGCTTTTTAAAGAGGCAACCAAGTGTGCAGACCAAGCAATGAGTGAAGGTCGCACTATTAGGATGCAACCTATGAATTCTTACGAAAGGCATTTAATACACGATTTCTTACAGGATAGGCCTGAAGTAATAGCCGAATCTTTTGGTGTAGAACCTTACAGATACTTGACTATTCGTCCTAATGACAAAGATAATCGTGAA
>CALWAB010000078.1 GCA_944372745.1 uncultured Clostridia bacterium
TCCAGAGCACACAATTATCCCCCCGATATTGTGTGCTTATTTTATTTAAATGAAAAAGCCAATGTAAGAGAGTAAACCTAATAAGGTACTTTCTTCCTATTTGGCTTTTTTTATTTTTGTAATTATATTGTCTTTATTTTTGTTTTATTTTAGTTGTATTAATTATAATTTTTGTGATAGGTACGACTAATGAAAATTATAAATTTACAGACATATTTGATGGTAATGGTCATACAATTACTTTTAATGGTGGGGAAGAGAGTATAGTTTGCGATTATACACTTTATTACGGAGTTTTTGGTTATTGTGATGGTGCTACTATAAGTAATTTAACTGTAAATGGAACAAATAGTTTGAGTTTTGAGTCCAGTTTCAATATTTATATGGGAGGAATTTCGGGCTATGCTTCTAATACAATTATTAATTATTGTAATAGCAACATAAATATCAGTGGTAAATCTAGTAGTGAAACATATATAGGCGGTTTGATTGGGCTTTTGACTAATGCTAGTACCTTATCTAATTGTAATAATAGAGGTAATATTGTTTCTGATGCTATGGGTGCACATTCTTATGCTGGTGGCATAGTGGGATTTGAAAATTCATCTTCATTTGTAAGGGATTGTTATAATAATGGTAGTGTAACAACTTACAATGGTAACTTTAGTATGGCGGGTGGTATAGTAGGCTATGGAGAAGGTGATATTAAAAGAGTATTTAATTATGGAGATATAACTTCTAATGGTAATTACACCTATGCTGCTGGGATAATAGGACAGGGGAATACGATTAATATAAAACATTGTCAAAATAGTGGCAATATTATTGGAATAAGCAATGTAGGTTCTGTATCATCTGGTGGCATTGTAGGACAAGTATATGTGAGTGGTAATTTAAGCAATGCTTACAATAATGGCAATGTTAATTCAATAATGCTTGGTGCAAGTGGCAATTATCTTGCTTCTGGGGGTATAATCGGTGAAGTGAGAAGTGGCACGACAAACATAGTAAACTGCTTTAATGTAAATAATAATTTTTCTATATCTTATTTAGGTGAATGCAATAATACCTACTTAGGCCCTATAATAGCAATGAACACTGATTGTAATGCTCAAGCCCAATATTGCTATCAAAATTTTGATAGTGCTGAACAATATGGCGAATATGTAAGTAATTTATATGAATTAGTTGTTATTCCTAGTACTTATATGCAAGGAGGAGCGTTAGAGTGGGATTTTGAAGAGAATGATTGGTATTATGGGCAAGTTTGGGTAATTGATGATATGACTAACAATTCTTTACCAATGTTGAGTAATTTACAACAAACATACCCATTGACTCTTACGCTAAGCGTAATGACTGATGAACCATGCGTTATTTATATACTTCAAAATGACATAATGGTAAAGCAATTGTATTTGATTAATACGCTTGATTATTCTTTTGAATTAGATGCGGGAATTTATAATATATTAATTTATGTAAATGGTTTTTCAACTATTTATGTTGATAATGAGCAAATTAATAATAGTAAAATCACTATAGATTTTCAACAATCTACACAATTAGAATTAGAAATAAACAAAGCGCATAAAAATGCTGGAGAAATTATAATTTAAATATTTGAAAGTTCAATAATTTTTGCTTGAAATATATTGCTATGGACAATCAAGTAATCGATAAATAATATTTGTAAAAGGAAGAATGTATGAGTATTAAAAAAGGTCTAATTAATGTTTACGCAATATTATCAATCTGCCTATTGGGAATCGTGTTTAACATTAATATTTTTAATAAGAATAATGTATTTGTCTATGCAGTTGAATCAAGTTTTTCAGGTGATGGCACTGAAACAAGTCCAAATCAAATTTCTAACTTTAATCAACTAGTTGAACTGTCTAATTTAATAAATAGTGATTACTATGTGGATTACGCGAATAAGCACTATATTTTAACAAGCAATATATATTTTAACACAAATGATTGGACGCCTATAGGAGCTTATTATGATGATAATGGCTCACAAAATACTAATTATAAATTCACGGGTGTATTTGATGGTCAATCACATTCTATAATATTTGATAATGTGTCTATAAATTATAATAGTGAAAATCCTATTTATTATGGAATATTTGGATATTGCGATGGTGCAAATATTAGTAATATCACTATGTCGGGTTCTGCTACGATTATAACAGAAGGGAATACGGTTAGTTTAGGTGCTATAGCAGGGTATGCTAATTCATCTTCAATTAATAATTGTACTAATAATATAAATTTAAAAGGTGTCACAACCATATCAAGTGTAAATTCTATGGTTGGTGGAATTGTAGGTCAGTTAGTTAGTTCTACTATTAGTTCATGTGTGAATTATGGCAATGTAGAAGCGGTTTCAACAAGTAATGCACAAGCAGGTGGGATAGTTGGTTTTGCGCCTAATGCTAATTCAAATTTATATAAATGTATTAATTTTGGTACAATTAAAGCGAATTCGGCAGTATTTAATATGGCAGCTGGTATGGCAGGACAATCTTATGGGACGATAGAAGAGTGTTTGAATTTTGGCGATTGCTTGTGTCAAGGTCAATGGTTGTATCCAGCAGGGATGACAGGGCAATTAGTCGGTGGTACAATAAAAAATTGTCATAATGCGGGTGATATGACAGGTATTAGTCAAGTATCAGGAGGCTCTGTGTCCGCGGGCGGTTTAGTAGGTCAAGTTTATCAAAGCGGGCGAATGTTGAAACAAACACTTTTGTCGTAATATATTTAGTTCAAAATAGTGTTGTTATAGCACAAATAAATGCTTTACAAAATATTAATTATAGTATTGATTTATCTGAAGGTGCTTATCAATTATTTATATATAGTCAAGGGAATAGTTCAATTTCTGTAAACAATGCAACTTTTGTCAATGGTATGGCAATAGATGTAGTTGAAAATTATCAAGCAAATATATCTATTAATGCTACACTATATGGGAATAATAACATTATAGTATAGTTTTGCAAATTAGTAGATTATGATGAAATAATTTGCTTCAATTTGTTTTATTCATATATTAAAAAGCACTTACAAATCTTGAAGTGAACCCCAAAAGTTAAACAACATTAGGGGGTTCACTTCAATTTGGAGGTGCTTTTAATATAGTTATTATGAAAGATATAAAATTTTTTAGAGAATTTTTTTAAAAATATTTGAGAACTATATTTAAAAAACAAAAAAACAATATTTATTAAAGTAATTCCATTATTTTTAAATATGTAATTTTAAAAAGAAACAAGAAATTGCCTTTTTATTATGTTTATCTATTTTGCTTATACTTGACAAAAAATGTATTTTTAGATATCATATATTAAATTGGAGTATTTTAATGATTGAAATATTAGATTTAGGAATTAAATTGAATTTTGATTGGGAGAAAATAAACACAAGTTCCGATTTGCCTTATGTTTATGAAGGTTTCTGTAATCAATATATGAAATTATATATAATGTTATATGGTTTGAGTATAGGAGATTGTAATGACGAATTTATTTATAGTAAATTAAATGAATATCAAGATAAAAATATAATCTCTAGTGAGATAGTAGATAAGATTTTTAAGGAAACAAAGTTTAAATGTTTATATGTATTAATGAAGAATAAAGGAAAAGATTGTTTTGT
>CALWAB010000079.1 GCA_944372745.1 uncultured Clostridia bacterium
TGACAATAAAAGTGTAATAATTGAGAGCGAAAATCCAAATTACTATGTAAATTACTTTGATTTAAATAATGATTATGCTATAATAAAGGCGGAACTTATTAAGACTCCTATCTTAAAAACGGCAATAAGTTTTGGATATGGTATTCGAATAGCCAAACAGAACTTGCTTGAAACGCTCATATCATTTATAATCAGTGCGAACAATAATATTGGTAGAATCAAAAAGATAATCAATACTTTATGTGCTGAATATGGCGAAAATAAGGGTGACCATTTTGCATTTCCTACACTTGACGCTTTGAAAACTATAGGTGAAGATGAATTTGTTAAAATGGGTGCAGGGTATAGAGCAAGTTATTTACATTCCACTATCAATAGATTGAGCACACAATATTTGAATGATTTAGGTAATATGTCGACTCTGGATGCCTACAAAGAGCTATTAGCACTTAAAGGCGTAGGCAATAAAGTAGCAGAATGTGTACTGTTGTTTGGTTTAAATAAGACCGATGTATTTCCAGTAGATGTGTGGATGGATAGAGTGTGCGAAGAGTACTTTGACCTACATATTGCACGCAAGAATAAGTCTAAGGCAATGGTCAATAGATTTGGGAGTCTGGCGGGATACGCTCAACAATATTTGTTCTACTATAAACGCGAACTTAAGGAGAATTAAAATATGGAAGAAAAACACATAGCACTTTTAATTGATGTTGACAATGTAGATGTATCACTTGACAACTTCAATGAGATTATGAATGTTTTAAAGAAAGTAGGTAGTCTTGACTACATCAAATTGTATGGTTACAACGAGCGTAAACACACGAATTGGCACGATATAATAGCATATTATGGCATAAGTACTTGTACAACAATGCGTTTTAGAAAAAGAAATAAAAGTCAGCTTGATTTAAGACAAGTCGTTGATGCTTTGACAATCAATTATACAGAGCCTAATATAAATTCATTTTGTATAGTTGCAGGTAAAGGCGATATAGTCCCATTGTTGACTACACTTAGACTTAGCGGAAAATATTTGCTTGAAATAATGAACTTTAGCAGTGAAGTCAACGGACATATGTTCAATGAGAAAATACTCTTGTCTACAGAAGTAGATGCAAAGCAGAAGAAAAAGAAAGAAATAGGTAATAAATTGCGTCAATTCTCAGAAAGAACTGCTGCAATGGCTATGGAAGACAGTGTCGACAAGAAAGAACGCGACAAATTGATTGGCGAAGTTGAAGAAGCTATCAAGGAACTTGAGAGCGATGGACAAGGGGTTAAGAGTGATGACGCGGAAGAAAGAGATATATTTGAAAACCTTCAAAATATCCTAGAAATTTTGAAATCAACATTTTAATTAGTAAAGTAGGAGAACATTATGAATATTTGGCACGATTTGAGTGAAGATAGAGTAAAAGAAGATGAATTTACTGCAGTTATAGAAATACCCAAAGGCAGTAAAGTGAAATATGAACTTGATAAAGAAACAGGGATGATTGTACTTGATAGAATATTGTCCACATCTATGGCATATCCTGCAAATTACGGATTTATTCCAAGAACTTTGAGTGAAGACGGAGACCCCCTTGATGTGTTGGTGATTTGTTCAGAAATAATACAAAGTTTGTGTCTTGTGCCTTGTACACCTATTGCGGTAATCAATATGGTAGATTCAGGGGAAAATGACGAAAAAATTATTGCAGTACCTAAAAAGGATAAATTCTTTAACGAATTTAAAAATAAGGATGACATTCCTAAACACTATTATGATGAGATGGTGCATTTCTTTGAAAAATATAAAGACCTTGAAAACAAACACTGTGAAATAACAAGTGTAGGTGATGAAAAAGAGGCTAAGAAAATCATTAGAGAAGCCATTGAAAGATACAATCAAAAATATAAAAAATAAAATAAAAAAATTCTCATTACTCAATCAATAATGGGAATTTTTTATTAATATTATAAAAATTATATGTTTCTAAATTATTTTTTAAGTAGAATTATGGCCATTATCAAAAAATAGTAAATTAAAATTGCCGTATTAATTTAGAATGGGCTTTAAAAATAAATTATATTCAAATTGTTTAGCAAAGCATAAAAAATAAATCATTTAATACATAATTTGTTTGACTTAAAATGCTAATATTGGTATAATTATGTTGAATTTTGTAAATAAAAGTAAATTTTTGCAAATACTAAATACAAAAAGGGGATAAAATGAAGAATAAGTCGACACTTCTCAATGCTTTAACTATTATAGCATATTGTTTTTGTGCTGCTATCGCTATAGTATGGATATCAATCATAGTTGCTTTTGCTATGGGATATTATACACCAGAAAAGATTTACGCAGAAAATTTGTATGTAGATAATATTGACGAAAATTCTAAAGTAGAAATTATTAATGGCGTGCCAGTGCTTAGAATAAATGGTATTACTGAAAGCGACAACCCAAATGTCCCAGTAGATGCCACATTTGTTGTTCGTGGTGGGACAACACCTACTTATGACGATGAAGGCAATATCATAGATGAAAACGAAGTAACAGAAACTAAAATTTATCTAACTTCAAGCAATCCTGATGTGGCTACAGTGCCAGCAGAAGGCGACATAGGTGAACCTATACACATAACAGTCACCAAAGATAATAATGGGCACAATAGAGGCGGTTTTTGTTTAATTTATGTAGAAAATGATGAAGGGAAATATATGTCTACTCCTCTAGTAGTATTTGTCGACATTCCTGTAGAAAGTTTGACTATTACTAGCGATGATATGAATACAGTCATTGAAGATGAAATACAAAAATTCACTTTATACCAAGATGAAGTAGCGCAAGTTGACGCAGGATTTTATCCAAATAATTCTTTAGACCCATCACATTTAGATACAAATAGCAGATTTAATTCTTATAGAAAAAATCCAAAAACAGTTGAATATTATTTAGACGAAAATAGTCCACAGGATGTCATAAGTATTGACCAAAATGGTAGAATTACTGCACTTAAGCCAGGTGAAGTGACAGTTATTGCACGCACATTACGCACTTATGACGATATAGATTTTGTAAATAACTATGATTCTGGCGTACCTGAATTGGGGGATTATATACCACCTGAATTACTAGTAGGGCGTTATACAGAAACAAGTTTTGTCATAAAAGTGGAAGAAATTACACTAGAGGCAATAGATATAGATGGTAGGGATATTCCAATTGAATTGTTTGAAACAATATCAATGTCTCCGGCCGATTTAGGGATTGCTTTGCGTGCATCAAATGGTAATAATGATTATTTTTCAAGTTTACTTAATGACCTTGTACTCACAACAGATTCCAAAGGCTTGTTAATAAAGAAAAATAATGATACAAATGAATGGGAATTTACTGTAGAACAAGAACCACAATATGGTTTTGAAGTTTATGTTTCACTTCCAGATTATCCTACTGTAACTGCTGTCATAGATAATTTTATTATTGACAAAAAAGACATATCACAATTATCTTTTGAAGGAACAAGTAAGTCTAATGAAAGCGTTTCATATAATGATTTAGTTGAAATTAATATAACTAAAAGCGGTTCTATTATTACATCTCAAAATTACACTTGGGATTGGACAAATAATGTAGAAATTGTCCCAGAAATGGGAAATGCGGAGACATCGTATTTTCTAGTAAAAGTATTTGCCATAGGAACATATCACAACAATTCAGAATATAGGGATGCAAGATTTGTAAACGAACAAGGTGAAGAGATTATACAATTAAGTTCTACCGTTTATGAGGGCTTTGGACGAGAAGTGCGAGGAATGGATTTAACCAATCCAGAAGTTGTACAAGCCCTTGCGCGCGGAAGTATTGTGCTTAGAGCTTATGTTGTAAAGACTGATATGTATGGCAATCCAATTGACCAGAATGGCAATATAATGCGTTTTGATCAATTAGGCAATGCAATAGACGAAGAAGGAAATATTATAGTTAACAATGTGCCATCATTTGTAGAAATCGCAAGAAGCAATGATGTAACATTTAGAATCATTGAACAAATGACCGACCTTGAAACTTATGTTACAGTAGAAAGTACAGGCGAAGAAACATTAATTGGTTCTACTCAAACAAGTGCTACAGCGAAAATTTTGGCAGTAAGTAGCGTGTCAACACATCAAATAAGTTTGCTTGCTAATTCAAATGGTGCTTTATTTGATGCCTTCAACAATATGCAAGGCAACGAAGCGTGGATTAGAGTTGTTAATAATGATACCGATACTTTAACCGCGACTTTGGAAGAAGTGAACCTTGGAGATACAGCTCAAAATTATTATTTAAATCTAGATATTCACGCTTACAATAGTATAGAGGAATATATTGAGCGTGATATAAGAATTGAATACTATACTGGCAATTACAATATTTCAAGCGATGGCTATGAAACTTTGTTCACATTGCGACTGTACATAATTGAAGTACCTGTAGAATCAATTCATATGAATGTCAATGCTGAAGTGAGTGATACTGTTAATGATATAAATTGTTATTGGTTGTCTGGACTATTAAACTATAGTACTGAGATAGTCAATGGGCGTCAAGAAGTTTCAGCTTTGACATCACAATGGGGTACAGTAAGTTCTACTGGCGTAATGACTGAATTTACATTGAGTCAGCCTACATTTGTAGCAGGAGAGATACAAGTACTACAAAATATGATAGAAGGCGTTGATTATTTAAGGCCTAAGACTTTGACAATCGCCAATACTGGTTATACTTACAAAATCACAGATGCGAATGGAAATGAAACTCCACAAGTTGCTAGAGTTGTGTCTACTACAGTTGGCAATGAAAATGTCTATAGATTGTATGTTCAAGAATTAAATACAGAATTTTACATTGTTTTAAGTGCAACATATGAAAAATATGAAAATGGTGTGAGAGTACCTATTACTGATACAATTTGCGTAAGCGGTACACTAACCGAAGCGGCACGAAATAGCATTGAGTGGCAAACAAACGATGGCGAATATTCAACGACGGCATCTGTCTATGAACTTAACCAAAATGAGCAAGGCGGTGGTTATGCTCTTAGAAATAATAGTCTATTCAGTCTTAGATTTGTAGGAGCAAGTTCAATAGGCGAAGACATTTGGGTATCTAGCACATCACAATTTATTCAATTTGAAGTGGCTAGTGACACAGCATCATTATTGAGGCTCATAGATGGGAACCAAGAAGATGGCATAACAAGTCTAGATACGCTTGTATTCTATGGTCAACCACTGGATAGTGTCGAAGCACATATCAATGTCGTCTTGACTACTCAGGATGGGCTTAAGATAAGACAACAATATACAATTAATTTCTCATAATATTTAATGAATAAGTGCGAAAGCACAAAGGAGAATTATGCAAAGATTTATTCCTAGAAAAACAAAAGTCAAAATGCAGTTTTTCAAGAATGTCACACTCGGTGACTTGATACTAGCAGTAATTGCCATTGCGGGCTTTATATTGTTTGCCCAAAGCAATTTGCCATTTAATTGGTATATAGCAGTAGCATGGCTTGCAGTATGCATAAGTTTTTGGATACCTATAGCAGATGGCGTAAGACTCTATGTGAGTATAGGACTTTTGTTTCGCTTCTTGGCGTTTAAGAAAAAGTACAGTAAACATATGATGCGTAAACATACGCCTATAACAGAACTTATACCTTATGATGCCATAGTCGAAGGTAGATATATAAGTTATCAAAGAGAATATTACGCACAGGTCATAGAAATTAGTCCTGTAGAGTTCTTTATGCTTAACGACTACAAACAGAATATGCTTATCAATACTGTAGGGAATGCACTCAAGCGTCTTCAACAGAGTCAACAGGCTAGTATTGTCAAAATCAATAAGGCAATGATTTTTGATAAATATATGCAAAATGAAGAAAGAAAGTATGACAGTCTTATGGAGCTTCAAAGTGAAGGTGAAATGTCCGCAGAAGAAGTGGAAGTTCGTTCTGAAATATTTGAAGCACGACTTGATTATTTGCGTACCATCAATACGGATGATAGAATTTTCAAAGATGCGTTCTATTTAGTGGTATACGATAAAGATAGGGAACAATTGAGTATAACGGTTGAAGGAATGCTGTCTAGTCTTAGACAGAGTGCCACTCCAATTGCGGCGGAACTTTTGCAGGGCGAAGAATTAGCGGTATTCTTAAAAGCGAATTATGGTAAAGACTTTGACCAACGCGATATAGAAGTAATACCACTAAGTGAGCAAGTTAAATGGGCTACACCAGATGTTGTCGAATTTAAAATGGTTAAGACCAAAATTGACGGAACAGAATATAGAAGTTTCGTTATTACTGATTATCCAATTACGGTACAAAATGGTTGGGGGTATCCATTCTTTAATCTTGATAGAACTAAAGTAGTGGTTAATATAAAACCAATACCAAGATTTCAAGCAGAAAAACAAATTGACCGTGCCTTGATAGAAATGGAATCACAATCTCAATACTCTCTTAGAAGTTCTAAACAAATAGAATATCAAACGCATATTGAAACATTGCATCAACTTTTGACAGATATTAAGAATGCAAATGAAGAATTGTATAATGTAAATATCCATATAGTTTGTGAAGAAAATGCGAAGAAAGAAGTTAGAGCACTCTTAAAACAAAATGGGTTCAAATACAACGAAATGTTTGGTCGTCAAGTGGATGAATTTGTCAGCAATAATATATCTAGGATTGATAATGTCAAAGATGCAATGCGTGGGATCCAAACAGGTTCAGTAGCAGGTATGTTCCCTTTCATTAGTAATGCACTTCAAGACGAAGGCGGATTCTATCTTGGGTACAATTCTTTGCCTGTATTTGTTGACTTTTATAAGCGTGATAATGTCCGCGTCAACAGTAATGTTATGGTCGTAGGTAAATCAGGTTCAGGTAAGTCGTTTGCTACTAAGACATTACTTACAAATCTTGCAGCAGATAATGCTCGTATCTTCATTCTCGACCCCGAAGACGAATATGCACCTTTGGTTAAGAATTTGAAGGGTAAACTGATTGATGTCGGTTCAAGCCGTTCAGGTATATTAAATCCATTCCATATCAATGCTTCACTTGAAGACGATGAAGAAGAATACGGAGATAAATACGAAGATTTGACAGAAGAAGAAATGGAACAGCGTGCGGCGAAGAAACGCTCAGAAGGTGATGCGTATGCACTGCACTTGCAATTCTTGGAAGAGTTCTTCCGTATTATTATGGAAGGTATGCCTAGTGATGCATTTGAGTTATTAAACTCATTGGTCGCTGATACATACAATAGAAAGGGCATTAATATGAGTACAGATGTTACTAAATTAAAGCCTGAAGACTTCCCAATATTCGACGATTTGTACGCGCTTGTACTTGAGAGAATAGAAAAGGAAGAAGATCCTTATCATAAGAGAAACTTGCAAATCATTGAAAATTATGTAAAGAAATTTGCTACGGGTGGTCGTAATAGTAAATTATGGAATGGTCCAACATCTATTGAAACTGCGGAAAATTTTGTTACTTTCTCATTCCTTTCTTTGATTTCAAATAGAAATACTATTACAACAAATGCACAAATGTTACTAGTATTTAAGTATCTTGAAAATGAAATTATAAGAAATAAGGATTTCAATACTTTAAATAATAGTAATAGAAAAATTGTCATAGCGGTTGACGAGGCGCATACTTTCATTAACCCTAAATATCCTATGGCTCTTGACTTTATGGCACAAATGGCTAAGCGTATTAGAAAGTATGGCGGTATGCAGATTATTATTACCCAGAATATTAAAGACTTTGTTGGTTCGCCTGAGATTGCGCGTCAATCTACAGCGGTCATCAACGCTTCACAATATTCTATGATATTCAGTCTTGCACCAAACGATATTTCAGACCTTGTAGCACTATATAGAAATGCAGGTGAAATTAATGAAGATGAACAAGATAGTATAGTTACAGCGAATATAGGTGAATGTTTCTTCATCTCTGGACCATTGGAGCGTACTACACTTAAGATTTCACCACTTAGAACAGTACAAGACATATTTAGTAATGTAAGAAAATGAAATTATCCTACTTTATAGTAGGATTTTTTTAAAGAGTATTGAAATTTATAAAAAAATGTGTTATTATTAAATCAATAAGGGTAGGTGGTAGAGTGAGTATAAGATTATTAACAGAAGATGAAATTTGGGATACTGGTAAAGGGAATGAATTACAAGTGTTGTCACATAATAAAAAATGTGTTCCAACAGACTTAGCAATATTATTAGGTTGCAATTTTTCTCAAGAAGGAGACGAACTTCACACAATGTGGTGGTCCTCAACATATAACCAAGTTTATGTATCTGCAGTTCACTATAATGAAGGTTATGTTATTTCACCGAGAAGCGTAAAATATATGGCAATTCGTCCTGCTGTTAGTTTTAATGAATTAAAATTAGCATTTGACGATTTGGTTATTGGTGAAGACTTGGGCAAAAGTTTTGTGTGCTATGCTGGAGTTTATCCACAAAAATTAGTTTTAAATACAAAAAAATTAAGTTGTGAAGATAATTTAGAGAAAACAGGAAAATTTTATACCTTCAATGCTAGCACATCAGGTAATAGGAATTTTAATCCTGCAGAAGTGCCTGAATATATATTAAATGGCAAAAAATATATAAAAATTACTGCAAATATTTATGAAAATAATAAATCTAAAGCAATGACAGATTCTACTTATAATATTAATTCGGTTGATATTAAGAATGGGGAAGAATATTGGGTGGAAGTTAAGCCGATAAAATGGCTTGTAGATAAAGAAACAGGAATAGCTGTAGCGGATGAAGCCCTTATTGCTGGTATACCTATGAATAGTACTAAATTTGATAATTTTGAAGAAACACTTTTATATGATTATTTAAATACATATTTTGCAAAAGAAATCCAATCAAGTAAAGTTGATAAAAACTTAAGACGCGAAGTAGAGTTGACTTGTTAATAAATTTGAATATTGCTTAAACTTAAATAGATTATACACAGTAATTATGTAAGTAGTGCCTTTTAAGAAATTATTCCTAGACTTAATGACAAAGCATAGTCGATATCTTTCATCATAGATTTTGGAAGCGTGCCTAAACATTCTCCAAGTCGCCTTTTATCTAAAGTGCGTATTTGTTCACAAAGAATTATTGAGTCTTTTGTTAGTCCATAATTTTCACAAGGCAATTCAATGTGAGTAGGCAGTTTTGCTTTTGATAATTGACTTGTAATAGCGGCTACAATTACAGTAGGGGCGTATTTATTGCCTATGTCGTTTTGAAGAATTAAAACAGGGCGTATACCACCTTGTTCACTTCCTACTACAGGGCTTAAATCAGCATAGTAAATTTCACCGCGTTTTACAGTCATTTTATACTCCTTTGAGATAATCTAAATAAATGTCAAGACTTTGATTTTCAATTTCTACATTAAGTGAGTCCACTTGTAGATAATCAAAGTCAATTTTTTTTAATTCCTTTTTCATTTTATGCAAATCTTTTGTTATTTTGTTACTAACTTTTGTATTTTTGTTGTTATCTATATTCAATTATTGCCTCCTAAAAAATATTTAATCATTGGTATTGTTTGTATTTTAAAGAAAAATATTATTATAATTAATTTTAAAATTTGCATTTATGAAAATGTGTAATGCAACGAATGCTTTATTAACCTTTAATATTGACATATTGAGTTTACTATGTTATTATATTTTGGAGATTAAAATGAGATTGAAAAAGCAAATTAAAGACAATAAAATTTTAAAAGCAGATTTAAAAAACACAGTGGCATTTTCAGTGCAAACTATATCAGGACTCGTGTTTTCCACTCAATTATTATCTATGAATATGGGTGGTGCATTAGCAAGTGGTTTGTTTACACTTGGAGTAGGTTATTTAAATTATAAAGTTATAGAAGATTCAACCTATAGAAGATTTAGTGCAGAATTATCAAATACAAATTTTAATCGCTTGCATTATCAATTGAGTGCTAGCGAAAGAAAAACTATAAACGAAAATATTAATAAAATTTTCAAAAATACGAAAAAATCTAATAAATTATTTATTATCAATCAAACATTGGCGGGTGTAATTGCTGGGTCATCAATCTTCAATTATATTAATAATGAACCACTACTTGCTGGTCTATGGGGAGCAATGGCAGGGGCAATTACTATAATAAATGTGCATAATATTAATGAAAGTAACAAGATAATATCAAAAACGGGCAAACTAATTAACGATTTTGAAAAATTATAATTTTGATTTTAAAAGGGGAGTATATGAATTTAAATAAATATAAAGATATGCGCCAAAAAGCCTTTGAAATCGTTAATCGAAATATAAATATGAAAGAAAGTGCTATGTTTGCTTTGCAAACAGCAAGTTCGGCATCAATAGGTTATTTTCTAGCAGATGGTCAACCTTTGGCAACTATAATTAGTGCTGGTGTTACACTTGGAATGGCATATTTTTTAAATAAGGAACTAAAAGAATTGCCAGAAAAGAGATTTTATCATGGATGTCGAGCACTTGGTTTAATAACTAAAAGGGACAGCAAAGAAAGGCAAATTCAATTTAAGAAATTAAAATGGTTAACGGAAAGAGTTGGTGCCAACTTATATCTAGAAGACACTAAAAAAATGAATACATATTCTTTGGGGCTCCAAACTTTTACAGGTTTATTGGCGGGGGCTTCAGCACTTAGTTTCGTTAATGAAGATATAAAAGTAGGTACAGTATTAATTTTAGGAGCTGGGATTTCTATGGGAATAAGTTGTCTATTACAAAAATATAAAAATAAAGACATAAAGAATATGGCAAATTATTTTTCGCAAAGATATAAATATGATGACGAAAGTGATGATTTTGAGTTTTTATTTAGAGATTAAAAGAAGTTAAAGGTTTTATTGTATATATCAATTCGTATTTTTTATAAAAGATTTATAAAATATTTACTAAATTTTAAAAATATGCTATAATATAAATAGCATATTTTAGACTATAGACAAACTACAAATAGAAAAGTGCGATGGTGCAGGGGTGATGCCACCCTGTGGTGTGGTCTTTGGTTTAGTACTTAGACATAACTTAAGTATTAAATTATTATACTTTGTGCGTTAGCACAAAGATATATTTTATGGCGTTTTTAGTACTAAAGTAGGCTAGTACCATAACTAAGACCATAGGTGCAGGACATTGTCCTGCCCTAAAGGTTCTAGGGAACGGGTAGTTCCCTAGAAAATTCTTTTGTCTACACTCTCAAATATGCTATAATATAAATAGCACATTTATATTTGATTTTTTAGGCTAGATGAGTGACCGAATTGGAAACAATTAGGAAAGTCCGAGCATCATAGGACAAGGTGCAAGCTAACGGCTTGTGGAGGCAACTCTAAGGAAAGTGCAACAGAGATATACCGCCATAATTTATTATGGTAAGGGTGGAAAGGCGAGGTAAGAGCTCACCAGTGCCTATGGCGACTTAGGCATTCTGTAAACCCCACCTGATGCAAGGCAGGGAGTCATTAAGGGCTGTCCGTCTGACTCCCGACTTACGCCGCTTGAACTTGTCGGTGACGACAAGGCTAGATAGATGGTCACTCTCGACAGAACTCGGCTTACAGTCTAACCTAAAAAATCAAATATAAGTGTGCTATTTTTTGTGAACAATTTATTTAACTATTTTTTATCATAAAGCTTATAAATGGGAATTATAAGTTTAATTTGATGTTTTTATTGAAAATATTATTTATTAACAATTTAAAAATTTACTTTTAGTGACACTGAAAATGGAGCAAAAATACTTAAGGAGTGAAAAATAATTTAAAAAATTTATTTATTTTCACTTTATATTTGATATAAATTCAAAAACATTGTAAAAAATTATTTCATATTTTTTATTTTATGCTATAATATTCAATAGGTAATTAATATGATTAATAATAAATTGGAATCTTTTTATATGCGTTTAAGTGGACAAAAATTAGAAGTGCCACAAGTTTTTCAACTCAAGAATGGTGAGTTGATAGGATTCACATCAAAGGTAATTGACATACTAAAATTATACAATGCACTTGATTTTAGCAATATGAAATGCGATGAAGAAAAACTGAAATTCATATTACAAATTGGTTGGATAACCAAAGAAAAAGATTGTAAGGAAAAAATTTACAAAACTACAAAAAGTGGCAATTTATACTTAGCGACTCGTTCATCACAGTATGAACCTACACATCCGCATTATGTATTTGTTCAAAAGAAAGTAAATAGCGAAAATAGTTTAGATAGATAAATTAATTAAAAATAAAAAATAGTATAAAGGAATTTATTATGTTAAAATTGTATAATACAGCAACTAAACAAAAAGAAGTATTTAAACCTATACATCCAAATGAAGTGACTATTTATTCTTGTGGAATGACTGTTTATTCTCATCCACACATAGGGCATCTTAAGGCATATTTAATGAGTGATACACTTGTGAGATACTTGAGAGATTTAGGATATCGCGTTAAACAAGTTATGAATGTCACTGATGTAGGACATAACCTTAATGATGAAGATGACGCTGACGATAAAATGGAAGTTCGTGCAAGACAAGAAAATACTACACCTTGGGATATAGCTCGCAAATATGAGAAAATGTTCTTTGAGAACCTTGCTGAAATGAATATTTCAAAGCCTAGCATAATTGCAAGAGCGACAGAGAATGTCAAATATATGATAGATTTGATAAAAAAGCTTGAAGATAATGGCTATGTTTACAAAACTAAAGTAGGTTTGCAATTTGACACATCGAAATTTGCTGATTACGCTAAATTTGCAAACCTTGACTTAGAAAATCAAAAAGCGGGGGCACGCGTTGAAGTAGATGACGAAAGACATAGCCCTTGGGATTTTGCACTTTGGATACTTAATAAACCTAACCATATAATGAAATGGGATAGCCCTTGGGGCGTAGGGTATCCAGGGTGGCACATTGAATGTAGTGCTATGTGTTTGCATTACCTAGGTGAGCAAGTGGATATACACACAGGGGGTGTAGAACACATAAAGATACATCATACAAATGAAATCGCACAAAGTGAAGGTGCGACAGGTAAAAAGTTCGTAAATTATTGGATGCATAGTGGACATTTGATGGTAGACGGCACAAAGATGTCTAAGTCTTTAGGTAATGGATATACAATAGAAGATTTGAAGACAAAAGGCTATCATCCGCTTGCACTTCGCTATATGCTATTGAAAGGCGATTACAAAAAGTCATTCAATTTTACATGGGAAAACATACACAATGCACAGAATGAATTAATAAAAATCTGGCGTATAATGAGTACACTTGTCAATAATGTAGGTGGAGAAATAATAGACAAATATCTCAATAAATTCCGTGATGCACTTGATGATGATTTAAATACATCATTGGCAATAACTTCGCTTTGGGATTTATTGAATAGCAAAGAAAATCCAGCAGATAAATTGGCTACATTAATAAAATTTGATAAAGTCTTAGGCTTAGATTTAGAAAATGCAGATTATAGATTGAACGAATTAGAAGATTATCAAGGTATAAGTCAATTAGATAAACAAACTGCACGCTTGTTATTGAGCGATAGAGAACAAGCGAGAAAAGATAAAAACTATCAATTAGCAGATGAAATAAGAAACAAAATAGAAAATATGGGATTTGTCATAGAAGATAGCAAATCAGGTTCTGATATAAAACTTAAAGATTATGGCAAATTAGAATAAATAAGAAAAAGACCAATTTAAATTGGTCTTTTTGCGTATACTAAGCATTTTTAAATCTATTTTGAATTTTCAAGAAATCTTCTAAAGGTACAGTAGGGTTGCCACTGTCTATAATGAGTTCACCAGACACACCATTTTTATATTTATTAGTAGGATTAGTATCTTTATTTAAAGTACTTGAAGTATTTTCTACGCCATTTGGAATTGTAGTTGTGCTTGTCGCTTGCATAGCATTATTTTCTTTAAGATGATGCTCTGCAATTTCAATAGCACTTTCTTCTACTATTGGTTTCCTTCTTAAAAGTGTAAAATATCCACTTTGTACTGCCATTTTTTCTATAGTTGGCGTCTTTGACATATCAATTCCTTGAGAAACACAAGGGGCGTAAGCAATGATAATGCTAGGGCCATTATGTTCCATTGCTTCTTTAAATGCAGTAAGTGCTTGGTTAGGATTTGCACCTAAGCAAATTTTTGCCACATAAACATCGTCATATTGCATTGCCATACCTGCTAAATCTTTCTTTTGTGTCTTTTTGCCACTTTGTGCGAATTTTGCAATCGCACCATAAGGAGTAGATTTAGAAGCTTGACCACCTGTATTTGAATAAACTTCTGTATCAAGAACAAGCACATTTACATTTTTTCCGCTTGCTAGTACATGGTCAAGGCCACCATATCCAATGTCATAAGCCCAACCATCACCACCGATTATCCAAACATTTTTAGGCATTACCACATCAAGTAACGCTATGAGTTGTTTAGTGTTTTTGCATTTGTTTTTTGTTTTAAGTGCTTTTAATAAATCAAAGTAAATTTGTTTGCATATATCAAAATTATCAATATTTTGAAGCCATTTATCGTATAATACCTTAAATTCTGCGTGAGATTCAGCAATTTTGCCCCAAACTACTTTTAGTCTTTCGCGTCTAATTTCTGTTGCTAGTCTTATTCCTAAACCATACTCAGCATTGTCTTCAAATAGACTGTTTGCCCAAGCCACACCTAAGCCGTCATTAGACTTTGTGTAAGGGCAAGAAGGGTATGAGCCACCCCAAATGCTTGAACAACCTGTCGCGTTGGCAATGAGTAAACTTTCACCACATAATTGTGTGAGCAATTTAACATACGCAGTTTGTCCACAACCAGCACAAGCACCACTGAATTCAAGTAATGGCTTTTCAAATTGTGAATTTTTCAATAAATATTTATTTTGATTTGGTAAAGCAGTTATTTGATTGAATTTATCAAAATTCTCTAAAGTCTTGTCTAATATATCTTCGGCTGGCTCCATAGTGAGTGCTTTTTGACGAGCAGGGCACACATTTGCACAGTTTCCGCAACCCGTACAATCAAGCGGACTAATTCCTATGCAGAATTTTCCACGACCTTTTACTATTGTTTCAGCACTTTCAGCACCTTTATCATCTGTAGTTTCTTTAGCACGAATTGCAGCGTGAGGGCATACAAGAGAACAAAGATTGCATTGAATACAATTTTCTTTGTGCCACTTAGGTAAATCAGTAGCAATGCCACGCTTTTCATATTGAGAAGTCCCCACAGGAATATTGCCATCCGCTGAGAATTTAGAAACAGGAATATCTTGTCCTCTCAATTTCTCTATAGGTAGCATTATGTCGCGATAGAAAGCGTCTTGGTTGTCAAAATCTTTTGTATTTTGAGCCTTTCCGGTGAGTTTGCTTATGTCGACTTCTATGAGTTTGTCGCCATACTCAATAGCTTTGATATTTGCATCCACAACATCTTGTCCAAATTTTGAATAACTCTTCTTAACATATTCCGCCATTTCAATTTTTGCTTTATCGTAAGGAAGAATGTTTGTTAATTTAAAGAACGCACTCTGCATAATGACATTTATTTTGTTCTTTAAGCCAAGTTGTTTTGCTACTTTTAATGCATCTATGATATAAAGTTTCGCATTTTTTTTCTTTAGCACATCTACAAATTCTTTAGGGAAGAACTTGTCTGCTTCGTCTAATTCAAAAGGACAATTTAGGAGTACCGTGCCATTAGGCTTGAGATATTGCAGTACATCTATTTTTGAAATAAAACTAAAATTGTGCACAGCCACAAAATCTGCATCAACAATTTGATAAGGTTCATTAATAGGTTCTTTGCCAAACCTTAAATGACTGACCGTCATACTTCCGCTTTTTTTAGAATCATAAACAAAGTATGCTTGAGAATATAGTCCACCAGCATTGCCAATGATTTTAGCACTATTTTTGTTTGCACTGATAGTGCCATCACCACCAATACCAAAGAATACGCATTTGTGATTGTCATTGATGATTTCAAAATTCTCATCTACTTTCAAAGATAAATGAGTGACATCGTCATTGATGCCTATAGTAAAGTGATTGATAGGGGATTCGCTTTGCAAGTTGTCATATACTGCCTTAGCCATTGCTGGATTAAATTCAAAACTTCCCAATCCATAACGCCCACCAATGACTGAGATATTGCGGTTATTTTGATTGACTGCCACGCAAACATCTTGAAAGAGTGGTTCACCGACTGCACCATTTTCCTTTGTTCTATCTAGTACAGCAATTCTTCTAACAGTTTTAGGTAATTTATCTAAGAAAAATTCCGCATCAAAAGGTCTATAAAGTCTTACAAAAATGACGCCAAGTTTAGCTCCCAATTCATTTAATTGTTCACAAACTTCTTTTAGCACTGCACAACCACTGCCCATACAAACGACCACAAATTCAGCATCTTTTGCTCCATAATAATCAAAGATATGGTATTCTCGTCCGCATAAATCTTTAAGTTTGCTAAATTCATTTTCAACAATTTGTGGGATATTTGCATAGAATGAATTGCTCTTTTCACGATTTGCAAAATAAACATCCGCACTTTGAGAAGTTCCATACATACGCGGTTGAGTATTTTGTAAAGCACGATTTTTAAATTCGTTGACCTTGTCTAAGTCAATAAAGGATGCAATGTCATCATCACTTAAAAGTTCAATTTCGTTGACCTCGTGGCTTGTCCTAAAACCATCAAAGAAATGAAGGAAAGGCACACTTGCCTTAAGAGTGGAAGAGTGAGCAATCAAACTCATATCCTGTGCTTCCTGTACAGAACTAGATGCTAGCATAGCAAATCCGGTGCTACGAGTAGCCATAACATCTGAGTGGTCGCCGAAAATTGAAAGGGCGTGCGTGGCTAAAGCACGAGCTGACACATGTATGACGCAAGGTAATAATTCGCCTGCAATTTTATACATATCAGGAATCATAAGCAATAGCCCCTGACTAGCAGTAAAAGTAGTTGCCAAAGCCCCGCCACGCAATGCACCGTGTAAAGCCCCAGCAGCTCCACCTTCTGACTGCATTTCTACAACTTGCATAGTCTGTCCAAAAATATTTTTTTGTCCCTGAGTTGCCCAAATATCGCACATTTCAGCCATTGTGCTAGATGGGGTAATAGGATAAATAGGGGCAATTTCGCTTACTCTATATGCTATACGAGCACAAGCAGTATTGCCATCTAAAGTAGTGTGTTCAATTTTTTTCATAATATATCGCCTCAAATATTATTATATACATTTACAAAATTTTTAGCAAGCAAATTATGTCGAATAAAAAGGAAAGAAGTTTTAATTAGATGTATAATATTTTTGAAATAAACTATAGTATTTAACAAATTACAAAAGAATTTGCACTAGAATGAGAAAACGAAAATATAAGGCAATACATTATTTGTATAAATTTGGCATACACTATTGACAAAAAAGCAAAATTATTATATACTATAAGCAAATAAAAAGGGGAAGTATATGGAGAATTTAAGACAATTTAAAACCGAAAGGGAAAATAAAGATTATTTTAGAACAGTCCGCAATAATCTTTCACTTCGTAAAAGAACAGCTTCATATTTAGCAGTAGGTGCTATAGCTGGTGTCGGTGGTGGTTTAGCAATGCTTATTCCAGCAATAGGCCCACTAATTGCTGCACCTACATATTTGACATTGCTTTCAGTCAGCACTACTTTGGTAGGTGGTGCAGTGCTTACAGGCGTTCCATTGGCAGCACAATATGCTTTATTGAGAAAAGATAATAAATTATATAAAGCAGAACGCGGTATTCAATCTGCTGCCAAGATTCAAACCAAATTGAATGAAAAAGAATACACAGATAGACAATATGCAAGAATGATACGCAAACGCGATAAGAAGTTGGAGAAATTCCAAAAGGTATATGACACCTATGAGCGTAAAACTCAAAAGTTGGCAGGTAAGGTTCATGGGGTATATAATGTTGAAGCAAAAGAATTAAATACAGATGACAATTATGTGCCAGGTAGACTTGGTCGCTTTACAGATAAAGGGTCATTTGTCTACAATCGTAGAATGAAAAAATTTGCTAAATATCGTCCTATTTTTGATGAATTGCACGAAGATTTAGTAGATTTTCAAAATATTAGAGATAGAAATGGTACATCTGTAGAGGATTTCAAAGCTAATTTACACGAGCGTAGTGTACCACAAAGAACAGTTCGCGGAGCGAAAAAAGTAGGTCACGCTACAAAAACAGGGGCAGGGTATGTAGCAAGTGGTGCAGGATATGTTTATGGCCATTCAAAGAATGGTTTGAAACGCGTGTATGGTGCTACAAAAGGTTTTTATAATAATCACTCACATAGAGAATATGAAAGTTCTTATGGAAGTAATCCAGCCTTTGGAATGCCTAATTATATAGAAAGAAATGCTAGTGGAATGAGCATTTACGAGCAATTAAGAGAATCAGCTGCTAGTTTTGGTTTGAGCGATTCAAAAGGCGAGTTGACAAGATACAATACTAGAAAGAAAACTTATGAAGTTATCCAGCCTAAAGTTATTCGTGGCGGAATGATGAATAAGGAGAACTATTTTGAGCATTTGCAAAATGAAAGCATCCATAGTCATCCATTCCCAATTCATAATAGAGTTACAATGCAAGACTATCAAGAATTTTATGATAGAGAGGATGCAAACTTGTCAAATAATATGTCTAGCATTGCAAATTCATATTCTAACTTTGAAAAAAGATTTAATGACGCTCAAGATTATATAGATAAAGAAAGCATTGAAACAAAACTAGGAAATGGGGAAATCTTCGTTCAATTAGATATAGATAAACCTAATTTCACGGTATATAAAAGATTTGACGATTTACAAAAAGCAATGGCATATACGCGTTGCCTAGAAAAATTTGGTGCAGATAAATTTAGAAATAAAGAATGCGATGGTTTTAGAATGACGACATGGGAAAAAGAATTGGACGGAACTTATACTCCAGTCAAAGACCTATGTACAAAAGTTTCAGATGAAAAAGAACTTGAATTGAGTGAAAAAGCAATGCAAAACGCTTTCATTAGAGAAATGTATTTATTGCATCTCAATAATTATATTAAGTCAAATGGAACTAGTCCAGCATCTACACTTGAAGTTATTCAAGGTATAGATGATTTAGCAGGCTATGATAAATTATCTGCAAAAGAATTGCTTGAAAGAGTTAAGAATATGCCAGCAATTAATATCAATGAACTAAAGGGCAATGAAAACGAATTAGATGATAAGACATTGAGCGAATTAGATAAAGAATTCTATACAAGACAATTTTATAGAAATAGCGAAAGAACAAACGAAACTACCGTTTAATAATAAAGGTCTTCATTCACTATGTATATAGACAAATAACCAATAGAAACATTAATAAAATAAAATTAAACTCAAAGCAATAGCAAAAAAGGTGTGATGGCACACCGCCGTGGACATTGGCGAGTATCTATGCACAACTTAGTATTTAAATTAGTGCTTATCCAAGCACTAAGATATATTTTAAAGATTTTAAGTGTTAAAGTTGATAGTACCTATAGCCAAGACCACAGGTAAAGGACGCCCGTCCTTGTGCTAGGGTTCTAGGGGATGAAAAATCCCCTAGAAAACAATTTGTCTAAACACATAGGTCTTTATTGACCTTTATTTTGTTTTATACAGTATTTGGTGCAAATATGTATTGCTATAAGTTTGATAGCAATGAGTAAACCAATAAATAACTAGTGTGACCATATAGAAATATGTCAAAAATACTTGATTTTGTCTAAGCTTTATGCTATACTAATAGCAATGACTTCGGGCGGTCCTCTATAGGCGCAAATGTTAAAGCGTGATTTTTTATTCTATACGAACGCTAATAAAATAGGAGGTGAAAAGTCATGAACATTATTGATGTTATCGAAAAAGAGAACCAGAAAACTAATGTTCCAGAAATCAAAGTGGGCGATACAGTCAAAGTGTATGTAAAGATTGTCGAAGGCGATAAAGAGCGTATCCAAGTCTTTGAAGGCGATGTAATCGCTAAGAAGAACGGAAGCGTCCGCGAAACATTCACAGTAAGGCGTATGTCCTATGGAGTAGGCGTAGAAAGAACTTTCCCAATCCACTCACCAAGAATTGATAAAGTGGAAGTAGTTAGACACGGTAAAGTTCGCAGAGCAAAATTGCACTATATACGCGAATTGACTGGTAAGAAAGCAAAGATTAGACCAGCTGTGCAGTAATAAATTAAGTACACTAATGAGTGTACTTTTTTTATAGATTATTTAAGATTTGTGTGAGATAGTAGATAAAATTATTCTATTTAGATAGAACTATTATTAAACAATATTTACATACACCTAGTATAAAAAATTGTTTTATATATTAGTATTTTAAATGTTAAGTGAGGCTAAAGCAGATCGGAAGAGCACACGTCTGAACTCCAGTCACTTAGGCACCTCGTATGCCGTCTTCTGCTTGAAAAAAAAAAAAAAGATTCGACCACACGGTTTGGGGCGCCCGAGGAGAAAGCCAGACGATG
>CALWAB010000080.1 GCA_944372745.1 uncultured Clostridia bacterium
AAGAAGATATAGACAACTATATCAAGGATATGGATAATTTGCCTATAAATAGTGCTATAGTAAAATTAAGTTCTTATAGCCCTTTCATATCTAGTTTTATAAGTGTAAATGATTCACCACTTTTTGACATATCAAATGCCAACCTAGAAGACATTAAGAATATATAAATTAAAAAAGCATATTAGATAACCTAATATGCTTTTTCAATAATCTTATGGACAAATATATTCATATTCAGAAAAGTAATTTGAATAATATATTTTATCTAAATATTCTTGTTTGAGTAAGTGCTTTTCTGCTCTTTCTATAAAACTTTCTAAATCAGCATCCGTAAAACCTTCATAGGTATAAAGCAAATTATTTACTGAATAGCACATTAATTTATCCGTTACAAATATGCCATACGCTCTTGAATAAATAATACTCTCTACATCTTCAACAAATACGGAATTCCCTAAATAAAGGTTAGCCCACCCCTTTATTCCAAATAAATCTAAAATAGTAGGAATTAAATCTGTGGTCGTTGTAAATTTGGATAGCGTTAGTGACTGATAATTTTCATTATTATCATTACCTATAACTGTTTTCATATAACTATCGCCATAAACATTGTAATATGCAGTATACAAATCTTGGTCATATATTAAGCATGGAATACGGTATAATTCACTATTATAAGAATCAATATTCTTTGCATACGCAGATAAATTATTATAATAAGTATTATGGTCACCATAAATAACTATAGTAGTATCTTGCAATAAATTATTCTTTTGAAGATAGTCATACATTATACCAAGTGCGACATCAAAATCTTTTAAAGTAGCTGCATAAGTGCGAACTAAATTTTCATTCTCTATATCACTTTCAGGAAAAACATTCATTGCATCAAAATATCCATAATATCCACCTTCATAATCACTTTGTCCGTCATTATATACGAAATTACCAAGATTTTCGCGTTCTTCATAAAAACCGTGCATAGAAAATGTCAACCAATAGGTATAAAATTGTTTATCAAGTGGAAACATTTCTTCTACCATATATAACATCGCTTCACTATCTTTAGTCCTTTCGTTCATAGTTAGACCAATATCGCCTAAACCATCGCCACCATTCCATGTATTTGTAACACCAAATTTTTCCATTTCTTCTATACTATAGTACTTGTCAAAGCCTAGTGATACGAATGATGAATCACGATTATAAAAGGTCGCATTGTTTTGATGAAAAGCATTAACTGCGGACTCTGGGTAAGCACTTTTAAACATATTTGGCAATGCAAATGGATATTCATTTTCAGGGAAATCGTAATTTATAGTCTTATTAGACACATTAGAACCAATCAATGCATTATTTTCTGCCGAATCAGTCTTTTCACGCGAATAAAAATTATCTAAAACAATGCTCTGCCCCATAAATCTTGTAATATTAGGATAAATCTTAGCTATAGTCTCTGCATCGTACCAAGTCAATGGATACCAATCAAATGATTCTACCATAATCATAATTAAATTTTTGCCTTCACTAATGCCGTTGAATTGTGATGTTTGCAATAATTTATCTTCTCTATTGTTTTCATCACCATATAGGTATACACTTATTTCATCCACATTTGAAGTATCCACGCGACTAGCAAGAGTTCCACTGAACATTTCATAAATTGCATTTGCAGTGATTCCCATTGTTTGATATTTTGAATAATCTTGATTGTATAATCTATCCACATAACTTGCTTTAGATGCCATCACTCCATCTACTACAGGGACAACTACCATTGCACAAGCAAGTACGCCACACATTACCCCTGATACAATTTTCATAGGCAGTTTTAATTTCGTCCCTTTTACTGTACTATGTTTATGATTGCGTATACAATAATAAACTATAAACCCTATGAAAACAACCGCTAATGAAATCAAAATGCTTGTATGTATAGGATTTAAATTTAATTCTTCTAGTGTTCCAAATGCATCATTTCGTTGACTTAGCATACTAAAATCAAAGGTAGTACCATTCTGTTCATACAAAAATACAAAACCTATACATATGACCACTTGTACCACATAAAATATTGCTGCCACTATGCTTTTAGCGGTTTTATTGGAAATCATTGCCAATATTACAAAGCAAACCGCTAGCAACAATAATGAATATATTGGATTTGTAATAATAGGCGTACAATCAGTGAAACAGATACTGAATAATTCTGTAAATACTGCAAGTAATAGCCAAATCCAAACCACTAAATTGTCTTTTATAAAAGCATTCATCTTTCAACTTCCTTATTTTCAATTTATAATACTATAATAAATTATATTATACAACATTTTTAATGATAAAGGAAGTATTTTTATAATTTTTTCCTAACTTACAAGAAAAAGTATTAATAATACTATTAATATTACTAATAAATATTTTTATTTCAAATCAATTTAGTGCATATAAATTGATGTTAACGAAAATAGCATTATAGAATACAACAAATAATTGAACATCTATGGAATTTTAAAAGCCACAAACAATTTGTTTTATATGATAATATTAAGAAATTTAAAAGCAATAAAGTTTAAAAAAAATAGAGTAATACAAAAATTATACACAAAACAAATTTTAGCATAATATAAAATAAAGAAAAAAACAAAAAACATTATCAAAATTGTTGACAAATATATTATATTATGCTAAAATAAAGAAGTCGAAATTCAAAGGATGCCATGGGGGTGTAGCTCAGCTGGCTAGAGCACCTGCCCTGCAAGCAGGGGGTCATCGGTTCGAATCCGATCATCTCCACCAAGCCTTTGAGTTTTGACATATTTTAATGGCTTGTAGCTCAGTTGGTTAGAGCACCACCCTGATAAGGTGGGGGTCGATGGTTCAAGTCCATTCAAGCCAACCACAGAAACTAAGTAACCGCTTAGTTTTTTTATTTTTTTAATATTTACTTCTATTAGACTTGAACCATCTCGATGCTTCATCCCTGTCGGGACCGGACCGCAACAAGTTGCTCCCGGCTTTGGCTAAAAACAACACGCCTGTGTTGTTTTCTTTACGCGTCGCCCCATTCAAGCCAACCTGATTGAATGACAACTGTCATTCTTTTTTATTTTTCACCTACCTTCACGAACTTATGTGAGTATAAATCTTTTAATCGAAGTTTGTCTTTCGAGCCAACTTTAGTACATCAAAGTATGTTTTTAATCACGCTTTATATTTTTTATCTGTGGTATGGATGTGTCAATGTTATTATTGTTGTTTGATTTAGTTATATTACTTTCTTTACAAAAGTAATATTTATTTTTTTGTAATTTGTTGTTTGTTTTTTGCCCTTTTCTATTTGTTTTTAATTCTAATTTTAAATTTTTATATAGCGTAACTACTTTTTGTTTAATTTTGTTTAAATAACTATTTTTATTTTTTTCAGTGCTAGCAAGCGTTGCTAGTATTTTATTATTTGCATATATTTCTGGCGAAATTTTCGGCAAAATATCTAATCGCAAAATTCCTAATAATGTAAATACTAAGCCTATTGATTCACTTAACATATTTGAGTACGCTAGCACAAATATATTGAATGTGAACATAAGCATACAAGAAAATAAGTGACATACTCTTGTTATTGTCATATTTTTGATATATGTTCCATAAGTCACAATAATGGCTTCCAAAATACATAATATGTCATACCAATAATCAAATGTAAGTGTTCCGACAATTATATCAAGTGTTATAAATAATATTAAAAGCCATAGCGGACACGCTTTTGAATTTTTCTCATAAACACTAAAAATAATCAATCTTGTAACAGATACTAAACTGACTAACCCACCAGCGTGACTATCAAGTAGAAAATACACTATAGCATTTAATAAATTTACAAATACAAGGAAAACAAGTAGTCGCATTCTATTATTGATTTGCATACTAATGCAATACAATATCAATGACAAAAAGCCCACTAATTGTGCCAATATAAATATTGCAGTTACCATATTACCCCATACTATTATATTAAATGCTAAACACATAATATATATGAGTTGTGCATCAAAATAATTTTACATAAAATCAAACATTCATTGATAATATGTTACTTATTTATATATTTATTTTTTTCTATTTATGGAATATAATCTGTTTACACTGCAAATAGAAATCATTCAAAAAAATCATTATTTCTTAAATATAAATTTTGCATTTTTAAAAGCGTTTATAGTATAAAATTATAAATTGCAAAACAACTAAACCAAGCAAATAATCATTTTATTTATGTTTTCACTTAAATTATTTTTTTAATTAGCAAATTGCTATCTAAATTTGTGTCTTATTCAATTTAAAATATTTCCTACAAATACAATTCATATAATTTAACAAAGGTATATAAGAAAAGTCGACACAATGTTGTATCGACTTTTACAGGCTGTGGACAAAGGGTTTTCTAGGGAACTGCCTGTTCCCTAGAACCTTTAGGCAAGGACAGTGTCCTTGACCTGTGGTCTTAGAGCGTGTCACTAACCCACTTCAGTACTTAAATCTTAAAATATATTTCTTAGTACTTTTACAAGCACTAAGTATATTTATTAAGCACTAAATTGTGTCTAGATGCTTTCTAAAGCCCACTAATGTGGTTTGTAGTATTTTTTTGTATCGCTCTAAATAAAATTGCATTTAATTAATTTTACTATGGTTTGAGTTGACACATTGTGTCGACTTTATTAATTATTTTCTTCTTCTTTTAATTTCTCAAAATCACTCTTTGATTCATCTTCGGTCTTTTTAGTTTTCTTTTCTTTCTTTGTTTTCTTCTCTACTTTTTCTTCTTTCTTCTCTTCATCAACAGGAGCAACAACCGGTGTTTCCACTACTTGTTCTGAAGTCGTTTCAACCGCTTCTACTTGTTTTTGTGGCTCTTCTTTTTTCTCTTCCACGACTTCAGTTTTATTGCTCTTTTTCTCATTTACAGGTGCTTCAATATTATAAATAGCGTACACATCTACACTCATATAAGATACATTTTTGCCTTCACCTGTTTCAATCGTAGCAATCTTGCCATTAGGTGTATCTTTTATAGCAATTATAGTACCATAAATACCACTATAAGTTTTTATTTTGTCGCCTATCTTCAAATTATTTGCGAAGTCTTCTGCCATTTTAGCATCTTTTTTTCTCTTTGATGCAGAAAAAATCAACATAAATACAAGAAAAACAACAAGAATTATTAGAAGTCCCCATTCTTGAAAGAAATTGCCTTCACATAATTGACTAATCATAAATTATTCCCCTTTTTATATAATACTTATAATATCATAAACTTTAAATTTTTCAAAGCAATTTTTAATAGAATATTCTACTATTTTGTCAAATTACAATAAATATAGTCGCATTATCTTTTGATTATTGGACTTTAACTTAAAATTATGTTTAATTAAACTTATTTTCTTCGGTTGGCTTTGGCGTATCTAATTTAACCTTAATGCGTTTTTTATTGAATATTTCGTAGATATAATAAACGCCCACAAAGAATATCAAACCTATAACTTTGACAATATAAGAGCCTGCAAGGGTTATACCGAAGTTATCACCTAATCCACCAATTATAGCCATAATACCAAAATATACTAATGAATTAATTATTTCTATAATGAGTATACACAGTCCCATATTAAACCAACTGTAGACTTTATCACGCAATTTATCGTAAACCAACAATGCAATATACACCCCTAAGAATGTCGCTACAGCACTGACTGCATAAGACACGAATCCCCAAATTAAATCTTCAGCAAAGCCTGCTGACATCCACTTAGCCATAAAGTCAAAGAAGGCTGTGAGCATAATACCACCTATTGACGAATAGGTGATAGCCATTGCAGATTTTCTATCAAAATCTTTACAAGCGACAATTATACAAAATACAAATAGTGCATAAATGATAGCATCAATACCCCATACGATTCCCCCTTCTGTAATTCCATAACTGCCCACATTGTAGACATTTGAAGATACCGCCGCCCCTATGCCCAATACATATAGGGCATCTTTTTTAAAAAAGTAATATCCTATAATAAACGCAATAGCCGTAACAACTGCGACAATAGCCAATACATAAACCATTTTTTATTTTTCCTTATTATTTTATTTGTAAAACTTAAGAAATTTCCTTCAAAGGAATTTTTATCCCTTAGAGATTTGTTCCCCTTTGCTTAGGCTTTGCTAACATTCATAAGTTTTGCTGAGCGATAACCAATGCTGTACGCAAAGTAATCTACACCCATTTTCTTAGTAAAAATCACTAGCCAACAAAATTTAATACCTTTTATACTATATTTTCTTTCTAGCACAAAATTGTTCAAAAAGTTCTTCTTCAAAATTTGGACTAAAGTTTTTAAAATTATTTAAAGATTCTTTAATAATTTTATCTGCTCTCAACCCAAGCACAAAACCAAATTTCTTGGTTATGGCATTCGTTACGCTTTCTACAGCATAACGCATTGCTAGTATTCTATCTGAAACAGTAGGACTTCCACCACGCTGAATATACCCAAGCACAATGCCTCTTGCTTCTATTCCTAAATTTTTCTCTAAACGCCTAGCAAGTGCATTGACATCAAATAGTTTTTCAGCCACAACCACGCAAGGTGCTAAATTTCCCCTTTTTACTTGTTTTTTAATTAGTTCTTCAAGTTCTTCTTCTGTTTTAGGTTTTTCGCTTGTTACAACTATAGACGCATTGCCTGCAGTGGCTGAATGAAGTGCAATCAAACCGCAGTGCCTACCCATTGTTTCAATTATACTAATTCTGCGATTGGCAATCATTGTTTGTTGAATAATATCAATAGCATTAACCGCATTATTGACTGCAGTATCAAAACCAATAGTTCTCTCAGTATAGCCTAAATCATTGTCTATAGTTCCAGGAATACCAATTACATTAGGATAAATTTTCTCAAGTTCTATAAGCCCTGAGAAAGTGCCATCACCACCAATAGCGATAAGGCAATCAATCTTATTTTTTTGCAAGATTTCTAACGCCTTTTGACGACCTTCGAGTGTTTCAAATTCTTTACAACGACTTGTTCCCAAGAATGACCCACCAATATTATTTATATTCCTAACATCTTCATATTTTAATTTATACAAATCGCCTTCTATAAGCCCAGAATATCCACGACGAACGCCGTACAATGCTACATTATTTAATACACAAGTTTGAAACATTGAATATATGCACGCATTCATTCCTGGTGCATCTCCGCCACTTGTTAAAACTGCTATTCTTTTTATTTTATTCATAATAATATCCTTTCATATTATTTTATTTAAAGACAACATTGCCTGCCCCTAAGACAGCAGTCAATTCACTCATAAGTGTATTAGAATTTTCGACCTTTTGCAGAACCTTATACACTTGATTATCTTGAATGTTCTTTATTACCACTTCATAATTGCCTTTATGTTCGCCCATAAGTCCTAAAACTTTGTTTTTAATATCATTATTGCTCCAATCTAATCTCAAATACAATTTATGTTGTTTGATAGGCTCTGTTGTCGTTTCAACCTTTTTAGGTTGTGGCTTTTCCGCTGTCTTCAAATGCTCAATTGTTTCGACAATAACATTAGGTGGATTGCCGTCTCTAAGCCCAATATGTCCTGTAAGTTTTACAATGTCTTCATCTTTAAACTGGTTTTTGTATTTTTCATAATTATTTGGGAAAATGACAAAATCACAAGTTCCGTAAAAGTCTTCTATTTTACCTGTCAACATTTCTTTATTGCTAGAACGCGTCATTCGCTTTTTAAGTTCGCTTATAATTCCACCTATGACTATTTTATCTCCGTCCTTTACACCATAAACAAAATCATCATTACCTTCTTCGGTCTCCGTAATTTCATCTTCAAGCGGTTTAAAGTCTTGAGTTGTGTGCGTAAAATCTTTCATATCGTCGACAAATTCGTCAAGTGGATTTCCTGATACATAAGTTCCTAAAACTTCCTTCTCAAGTTGTAATTTCATTGAATTGCGGTATTCTGGTATATCAGGATAATCAATATGGTGAGCAGCAGTGTCATTTGCAAGCAATCCGTCAAATAATGACATTTGACCAGATTCGACATTCTTTCTATCTCCCCTAACCATACTCAATGCTTGGTCGAGTGCCGCCATAAGTGCAGAGCGTGGCACGCCAAAACAATCCATTGCACCGGCAAGGATTAGTCCATCCATTGTACGATGGTTAGCCACTTGCGAGCCTGTCCTTTGCAAAAAGTCAAGTAAATCAGTAAATTCGCCTTGTTTGCGTGCTTCCATTATCTCTTCTACGACTGGAAGACCTACATTTTTTATAGCACACAATCCATAACGCAAATTGCCGTTTTCCACACTAAAATATGCCTTTGAGTGATTGATATCTGGTGGCAATATGGCTATTTTTTGTTTTTTAGCAAATGCTGTATATG